>JAYVOC010000039.1:0-8724 GCA_043758125.1 Bacteroidota bacterium
TTACGGACAAATATTTCGTGGAAATCAAAATGATCAAATCGTGCAAGTTATTTATAATGTAAATGAATTAACAGGCATTGGATTACAAGCAGGAAATATTATTGATTCACTTTTATTTCAGTTTAGAAACAGAGCAAGTGCTGGTGCTGGATTTCAAAATTTTACAGTTTCGTATGCACAAGTTCCTATTGCAACACTTTCATCGTTTTCTACTACTAATCCTTATGTAGGTGCATTCACGACAATTTATAATACATCTTCTTTACAAACCAATGCTCCATCTTTCGGGCAGTGGACTCCTTACACTTCGCCAGTAACGCATTCTTTTAGTGGAACAGTTACATCAGGATCCGCTATCCTTACATTTGTTACACCAGCGCCAAACGTATCACCAAACCAAATATTTATTGGAGATACTATTTTTGCTACTGGATTAGTTCCTTACGGAATTGTTAGCGTGGTAGGACCAAATTCAATAACCCTTGTTAATCCTGCAACTTCATCTTTCACTGGCTCTTTTACCTCAAAAAATTCTGGTGGATGGTTACGATTATCTACAACATTGAATCCATTTATTTGGAATGGAAATGATAATATTATTCTTCAAATATGTTTTAATAATGGTGCAGTAAATGCATCTGCAATCGATGAAATGTTATTTACTTCTACATCGCCTGTTAAAACTGCAGTGTTCTTAAGTAATGGCTCATCAGGAGCAGCGAATGATGGTTGTACACTTACTGCTGCTTCACCTTTCTTAACATCTTCATTCGGACAATCACCGTCTGTAAACCGTCCAAATATCACTTTCCGATTTCATAATGCTACTTCTAAATTATTTGCAAATGTAGGAGGTCAAGTTGTAAATAATGCTGGCGCTAAAATGTGGATTAGTTCTACTGATTTATTAATCGGTAGTAATTTAAAGAATGATGGATTGTTCTATATTCAAGATTCATCTTACATAAGTATTGGCGGTGATATGACTAACACTTCCTTGTTACAAGCAACAAATATTCCTGTGCTGCGATCGGTAACTGGTAATACAACATTAGGTTCTCCAATTCTAACTTCCGTACTACCAAATACAAATTCTATTTATGTTGGTGATATCGTTTCTGGAGCTGGTATACCTGCGAATGCAATCGTTGTATCTACTACGGCAACAACAATTACAATAAATCAAAATGCATCTATTACTGCGGCATTAGTTACCACAACTATTAATAACATTACAAAACGTCCTGCCATTTTATTTAATGGAGCAAATTGGACCAACAACGGAACAATAATTCCTGGAAATAGTCGAATTACTTTTGGTACAGCAACTACTCAAACAATTGGTGGTTCAAGTTCATCAACATTCTTTGATTTCAATATGCAGAAAACAAATAATGCAGATGTTATCACAATGAATAAATCAATAAATATAAATGATTCGATTGCGTTACGATTAGGGCAATTGCGAATGAATAAAAATTCCATCACTATTAATAATTCAAATGTATCAGCATTATCTCGTCAGATTTCTGGAACTCCAATATTAGCAACTACTGTTTCATCGTCTACAACATTTACTGTAAATCCTACAAATATTGCTGGTGTAGCCATTGGTGATTTAATTGTGAATGCAAATTTAAGTACTGCTCCAATAACACATGTAGTCGGAATTAATGGATCCACAATTACATTCTCACCAACAGTTGCAAATGCTCTTGTACTTGGTTCAACGCTTACCTTTTATAGAGCTGGTTATTTAATTGGAGAAGATTCTTTATCAAAAGTAAATTGGCTCATTGATGCAGTTACAGGAAATAGAACAATTCCATTTGCAAATATTACAACGAACGGTGCTGCGAATCCATTACATATTCCAATCAATTTTAGCTTAGCTGTTACCAACGCAGTAGATATGGATACTGTTTCGTTTGCTACTTATAAAGCTATAACAAATATTCCATTGCCACCAACGGTTACTCATTTAAATTCTGCGGGACCTGCAGTTAAAACCTATACCGGAACAACAACTATTGGAAGCAATATCTTAACTGCAATGTCAAGTATTATTGGTGTGTTGGCGGGAGACCAAGTTACTGGACCAGGTATTCCCGCAGGCGCCACTGTACTTTCTAGTTCAGGAAGTACAATTACTTTACAAGTTGGACAAAACGCAACAGTAACTGCTACTGGAGTAAGTATTTCTTTTGGTGTAGGAATAGCTGCAGGAAATAACAATGATATTTATACTGCTGATCGCTTTTGGATAGTAAGTAAAACAAGTGCTTCAGTAAATACTATAACAGGAAATACAACAACAGGATCAACGATAATTTCTGTGGTCAATCCAAGCACTACTGGAATTACTGTAGGACAAACTGTTTTTGGAACTGGCATCGCTGCAGGAACAACTGTAGTTTCTGTTACTGCAACAACAATTACTTTAAGTGTTGCTGCTACTCAAACAATTTCCGGAAATTATATCGCATTTAATTATCCATTAACAGCATTATCATTTACAATAGCGTATGATGAAAGACCATGTGCAAATGCAGTTTCTCCCTATACTTGTTCGAATTCAATTACAAATCCATTTCGACCTCAACCGTGGTTCAAACAAACAACACCAAGTAACATTGCAACATGGAATAGATTGCAATACACGGGAACGCCGTTTACCTTTTCGAATTTTGTAATTAACACGCTTAATAATACAAATTACAATGTAGCAGTAACGAATTATCCTTGGATGTTTGGCAATTATACTCCTTGGGCTGTTACTACTCAAAATCAACCTTTAGGTTCTCAAACAAATATCCCCATTCCTATAATTTCATCTTTCACACCAACATCAGCAGCTGCAACTGATACTGTAAAAATATTTGGTTCAAATTTTAATGGCGCAACCAATGTAAAATTTAAAGGAATAAATGCAGCCTCATTTAATATTATTTCTAATACTCAAATTAATGCTATCGTAGCAGGAGGAGCTTCGGGATTTGTATCAGTTACGAATTCAAGCGGTAAAGATTCTTTAAGCGGATTTAATTTCTTATTCCCAAAAGCTTCACTTTCAGGATCATCATCAGCATGTTTAAATGATACAACACGAAAAATTACATTTATTGGTAGTCGTGGTAAAGCACCATTTATATTTACCTATACTATTAATGGTGGCTCCACTAATACTGTTACCTCCAACAACGGAAATAGTTATCTGTTTTCTGTGCCAACCAATATTGCAGGAACATTTAATTATGCATTAACATCAGTAATCGATAGCTATGGTAATTCGCAAATTCAAACTGGAAATATAATCGTAACTGTTAGCTCCAGTGCACCAGCAATACCAGGTACAATTACTGGAAATGCAAAACCATGTCCTGGTGATACAGGAGTTATTTATTCCATAGTAACTGTTGCAAATGCAAATTCCTACAACTGGTTAGTTCCTGCAGGTTGTACAATTACATCAGGAAGTGGGACTACTTCAATTAAAGTAAATTTTGCTTTATCATTTAATAATGGAACGGTTTCCGTTTCTGCAGCGAATGGTTGTGGAACGAGTACTCCAAAATCAAAATATCTTTCGAAAAATATTCCTGGAACACCATCAGTAATTAGTGGTCTCACTGTTGCAGTTTGTGGTGGAAGTACGAATACTTATTCGATATCAGTTTTAAATGCTGCAACAACTTATAAATGGATTGTTCCCGCAGGTATAATAATCAATAGTGGACAAGGTACAACATCAGCAAGTTTAACTTTTCCAGCAAATTTTATTTCAGGAACAATATCTGTTGCTGGAGGAACTAGTTGTGGATTTGGCACTGCACGTACACTATTAATAAGATCGATTCCCGCTACTCCACTTTCAATTACAGGACCAATAACTGTTTGTGCAAATCAAGTTGCTGTTACGTATAGTACAGCTCTCATTACCGGTGCTAATTCCTATTCATGGCTAGTACCTAGCGGTGCCACTATTACTTCAGGACAAGGCACAAATTCTATTGTGATGAATTACGGCCTTACAGGTGGAAATGTAAAAGTGAAAGGAATAAATGCTTGCGGTGCTGGAATTAATAAAGTTCTTGCAGTTACAATCGTTTGTAGAGAAGGATTAGATGATAATGATTATGAAATTCGGATCTATCCAAATCCAAGTAACTCCACATTTATAATTGATACTCATTTTTTAAATGATGAAAATTATAACCTTGTTGTGAAAGATGTGTTAGGTAGAGATGTTGAGAAATACGAATATATTATTTCAAAAAACTCTTTCACATTTGGTAAAGAATTAATGGATGGAATATACTTCGCAGAAATCACTAAAGACAATTATCACAAAATAATTAAAGTGATCAAAAGCAAATAATTATTGATTCTTAAATGCAAAACAATAAACATCTAGTGCGAAATATGAATACCATTTCGCACTAGATGTTTTATTTCATTCTGGTTCTTCCAACCCCAATTTCAAATACACATCCTTTTCAAATTCGCGACCTTCCAATAATTCTTCTTCATCAAGCTCGTCATCAATCAATGTGTACTTGTGCAATGCCCCAAATAATTCATAATTGAATTCTAATTGTAACGAAAATTCTTGATCCGAAATTTCGATAAGTTCTTTGTTAAGTGTTGCTAAAAAATTCAACGCATTGTTACGTGCAACAAGAATATCTTTATCACGAAAATTTTTTTCATTGTATTCGTCATCCGATAAATGCGTGTAAATAACACGGTAAAAGAATTTGTGATTTTCGTACATCAACGCAAAGATCGTTTAATTATGAAAATTGATATTATCAAAACTTCTTATATTTTAAATGATATTGGCCGTTAAAGAAGAAATTATTAGCTAATTAGGAGGCTTATCCGTAATTTTGCAGCCCCAAATAAATTACTAGTCAATGATTTCAACGTCTAATTTATCCTTACGCTACGGCAAACGAGTGCTATTTGAAGAGGTAAATATTAAATTCACCCCTGGAAACTGCTACGGTGTAATCGGTGCAAATGGTGCCGGAAAATCTACTTTTCTAAAAATACTTTCTGGAGAAATTGACCCTTCAAGTGGACAAGTATCCATCACTCCTGGCGAGCGAATGAGTGTTTTGACTCAAAATCACTTCGAATTCGACAGTTACTCCGTTTTGAATACTGTTTTAATGGGGAATAAAAAGCTGTTAGATATCATTCAAGAGAAAGATGCTATTTATGCTAAAGCAGATTTTGATGAGGCTGATGGTGTGAGAGCCGGCGAATTGGAAAATGTTTTTGCGGAGATGGATGGCTGGAATGCAGAAAGTAATGCTGCTAGTTTGTTAAGCGATTTAGGCGTAAAAGAAGATTTCCATGGACGATTGATGGGAGAAATTAGTGGAAAAGAGAAGGTTCGTGTTTTATTAGCACAAGCTTTATTCGGTAATCCTGATATTTTATTATTAGATGAGCCTACCAACGATTTAGATGTTGAAACGATTTCATGGCTAGAAAACTTCCTTGCAGATTTTCAAAATACAGTGATCGTTGTTTCCCATGATCGACATTTCCTTGATGCAGTTTGTACACATGTTGCCGATATTGATTTTAATAAAATTCAACTGTACACAGGTAATTATACTTTTTGGTATGAATCAAGTCAACTTGCATTACGCCAACGTTCTGATCAAAATAAAAAGGTAGAAGATAAGCGCAAAGAGTTGCAAGATTTCGTTGAGCGATTTTCTGCTAATGCTTCTAAATCTCGACAAGCAACAAGTCGTAAAAAATTGCTTGAGAAATTAGTTATTGATGACATCAAGCCTTCAACTAGAAAATATCCAGGTATCATTTTCAAAGCTGATCGTGATTGTGGCGATCAATTATTAGCTGTTGAACATCTTTCAAAAAATGATCCTGATGGCAATGTATATTTTTCTGATATCACTTTCAGTGTAGCGAAAGGAGATAAAATTGTTGTGCTTTCTAAAGAGCATAAAGCAATCACAACCTTCTTTGAAATCATCACTGATGCTGAGAAAGCAGATGCCGGTTCATTCTTGTGGGGAAGTACGATTACACGGTCTTATTTACCTAATGAGAATAACAAATTCTTTACGGAAGATTATAATTTGATCGATTGGTTGCGTCAATTTTCAAAAGATAAAGAAGAGACTTTTGTTCGTGGGTTTTTAGGCAAGATGTTGTTTTCAGGAGAAGAAACATTTAAGAAATCAAATGTGCTTTCAGGAGGAGAAAAAGTTCGTTGCATGGTTTCGCGTATGATGCTTACAAATGCAAATTGCTTAATTTTAGATGAGCCAACAAATCACTTAGATCTTGAATCAATCACTGCATTCAACGATGCATTAAAGGATTGGAAACATATTGCATTGTTTACTTCGCATGATCATGAATTTGTATCTACTGTTGCAAATAGAATTATTGAATTAACACCAAATGGTGTAATCGATAAATACATGAGTTATGATGAGTATTTAGCTGATGAAAATATAAAAGCATTGCGCGAAAAAATGTATCAATACGACATGTCGTATTGATACATTAAAAATCAGTAATGCCAAGAAAGGTCTGGCGTTACTGATTTTATTATTTAATACTTACAGCTTTTATTAACGAATCAATATCCTTAGCAATTTTTACACCTGGTAATTTTACAGGAGATCCAACTTGAGCAAGGAAGCTACCTTTTACTTCACCAGTTTTATAAGTGGTAAAACCTATTCTGTATAAACCAGCTATTAATGCTTTTTTAGGATTGCTTATTTCACTAGTAATGCGCATCAACGAATTGTATTTACTTCCTGATGGTTGAGCAGGCAATTCTGATGAGTCATCATTTTGATCATAAACAGCCCAGGTGCTCTTTTTTCCTTTAATAATATCTGCAGCACTCATTACAGATTCAGATCTTTCTAGCGACACCCATGTATCAAAATAATTAGTTTTATCTGTTGCATTCGCAGTGTAATCGTCAGCAATAAAATCTGTTGCTTCTGGAGTCATTTTATCTGGAACTGGAGAAACCATTCTGACTCCTAATTCAGGAGCCGCTGCAGGAATCCAGATATACAAATAATAAAATTTCTTTCCATTACGTAACTCATCAGGAGCTGCACCTGGTTTAATGTATCCATAATAACTTTGAATATCAGTATAGGGAACACGAATTTCTTTTCCCATCATCGATTTCTTTCCCATATCTGCTCCGAACTTATCCAGTTTCTGTGCGGATAACGATGTTGAAATACAAATCACGCTTGCCAATAATATTATTTTACTTACTTTCATAATTGTGTTGATTAGTTTATACGAAGTAACACAATTATTCCATTCGTCACTTTTTCTGATCAAGCTTTTTTTCTTCCAATAAATGTGCTGCGATTTCCAATTGTGCATACCACTCTTCACCATACTTTCTAATCAGCGAATCCTTTAAAAATTTATAAACCGGAACCTTTAAACTTTTACCAAGTTTACATGCCGCAGCGCAAACATCCCATCGATCGTAATTGACCGCATCATACGTTTTGAATTTAGTGATACGTACGGGATATAAATGACAAGATACTGGTTTACGAAATGGAATTTTTCCTTCAAAAAATGCTTTCTCAAATGAACATTTAGCAATTCCATTTTCAAATACTGTATATACACATTCACGATTTCCATGTACTAATGGAGTAACCCAATCATTGTCGCTATCTATCAAATAATGCCCAAGCTTTTCAATACTTTCAATAGCCTCTGCCTGCAAATAAGGCTTAACAACCTCATAATATTTGTCGATTTCATTCAATTCACTTTCCTCTAGCGGAGCACCCGAATCTCCCGCAATACAGCACTCCCCTTTACATTTTTGAAGATCACAAACAAATTGCTCCTCTAAAACTTCTGTAGAAACTAATGTTTTACCTATTGAAATCAAAATCTCGTCGTTGTTAATATTGAAATACAAATATACGATTGAAATAAGTAATAATGCTAACAAAAAGTTTTACATGAAATAGAGTAAAACAATAAATGATCTATTTTCCAAATTGGCAATACTAATCTTATCTAAAATGTATTGATATAAGAAATATTTTTCAACTAACTCAAATTGCATACTTTTGAATAATTAAGTGTAAATAAAAAATAGTTTTAGGATAATTAAATGAAAAAAATTTTAATAATTGAGGATGACCCTTCGATAGTTGAATTAATAGATATTCATTTAAAAGATATTCATTGCAACTCAACAAAATCCTATTCTGGCAGCGAAGGATTAAAATTTTTGAAAAAGAACAATTATGATCTTATAATTCTTGATGTAATGTTGCCAGATAAAAACGGCTTCGAAGTTTGCAAAGCTATTAGAGGAGATAAAAATTACACTCCAATTTTAATGTTAACATCATTATCGGAGGAAATTGATAAAGTAATCGGGCTTGAATCAGGCGCTGATGATTATTTAACAAAGCCATTTAGCATTCGTGAATTAATTGCAAGAGTAAAGGCAATTTTAAGAAGAGCTGAAATATCCACTACGAACAATTCTAATTCAAATAAAGTATTAATATGTGAAGAGTTATTCGTTGATTTTCAAAAAAGAAAAGTCCTATTGAAAGATAAAAAAATCGAGTTAACAGTAAAAGAATTTGACTTACTCTCCATATTTATTTGTAACCCAGGAAAGAGTTATACACGAGAAAATCTTTTAAACTTAGTTTGGGG
>JAYVOC010000040.1:0-8141 GCA_043758125.1 Bacteroidota bacterium
TCTACAGCTCCAGCAATTGCATCTGCCATCCCTTTTCCTGCGCCGCCACCCTGAATATCAAATCGAACATCAGGATGTAATTTTTTAAATTCTTCCGACCATTCTACTGCTAAAGGATACAATGCAAAGGCACCTGAAATAGCAATCGTTCCGCATAATTTATTTGGATCATTTGTGCTATTTGCTTTTTCTTTATTCTGCTGTGAACACGAAGCATACACACAACAAAGTGTGAGAAGGTAGATCCAAATCCTGTTAGCATAAAAATTTTTCATTGACTAGATTTTTAAAATACGATTTTACTTATTGTCAAGCCTAAATCTTTATTCCAGAATAATCCGTTGCGCTCAGTTTTATTTCAAAGGATTAAAGATCAACAATCTTATTGAAACTAATAACTGTTCTTATGATTTTTTACAACAATTATGGTTAGAATGGGAATAGAAATAATTATATTAGATTAGTTCTATGGATTTAGTAGATTATTTAACAAATATAGTTTAAGTATTTTAAAAGTCAATAGGTATTTGGCGAAAGAATTATTTTTAAGTATTAGCGGACTTCTTAGTAGCTGTTTTTAATAATTGCTGTTCTTTTTTAACGATTTCAGCTAGTGATACATTATCAAGAATATTCCCAGTTGCCTCTCTCACTTTTGCCATGATATGATGTAATCCGCAAGTTGCTTCGTCTTTGCATTCGGCACAAGGAGCATAATATTTAAACGAGACACAGGGCACCAGTGCTATTGCGCCATCCATTAATCGGATCACCCTTCCGAGACGAATTTCTTCTGGAGGGAGTTGTAATTGGTAGCCGCCATTTTTCCCCATTTTGCTCCGTAAGATCCCGTCTTTTCGAAGTTCTAATAAAATTACTTCCAAAAATTTTTTTGGAATAACTTGCTCTTTGGCAATTTCTGCAATCAGTATAGGTGTATTAGAATCCTTTTGTGCAATGTATTCAAGAGCTTTGATTGCGTATTTCGCTTTTTTGGAGAGCATAATGCAAAGTAAATAATAAATTAATGTATCGAGAGCTAATAGGAGGAAAAATAGGTCGACATGAAAATTGATGTTGGTTATCACTAAATAAAATTTATCACTTATTTCGAAGAAACTACTTTCCCATTTTTTTCTTTTTTGTCAGATTTTTATTTATCTTCACTAAAGTATTAGTAATCTTTTTAGTTTTTGTTTGACATTTCATTCTAACCCTATAAAATTTATTTACTATGAAAACTTTTAGTCACCAGTCACCAATTTTATATTGTTTAAGAAAGCCTCAAATGGGATGTTATTTATTAAACATCACCTCTCCAGATGGCACAATGCAAAGTAGTAAATTAATTAAGCAATAATTTATGAATGCTAAAAATAAATTAAGGATGCTGCTAATTGCAGCATCCTTTTTCACCTCTTTTACGTTGGCACAACCAATAGTAAAATTATGGGATAAAACAATCGGTGGAAGTGGAGCTGACCAGAATATTGCAAACATGCTCATCACTCCATCAAAAAAAATAATGGTGGCATGTATAAGTCAATCCGATGTTGGATTTGATAAAACAGCTAGTAGAACCGATACGATTTATTGCACAAATGGCTGTCCTGGAACTTGGGTGTTTTCGTTGGATAAGAATGGAAATAAATTATGGGATCAAACCTATGGTGGGAGAGCAAATTTAGGAGGAACAAAAGTATTTGGTTTGGTGCAGCAAAATTCAAATTCCTTTATGTTAGGTTGCGATATTTTACCCACTGATTCAACGGGTGATATTACAGATCCATATATCTTTCCAGGTACTGTAAATGGATCTGGAATTTGGATATTGGACATTGATTCACTCGGTAATAAATTATGGAATAAAAGATATTTTGCACAATGGATGGGATTTTATTATAATGATATGATTTTGAATGATGACAATATTTACATGTCCTTTACTGGCGGAGCAACACAAAGTTTTGTAAATCAATATGGCAACTTCTTCCCCCCGCTTTGTTATCAAGGTTCAATGAATGATCCTAGTTCTGTAATATGTAAAATTGATACGCGTACCAAGGCATTTAAATGGTCGTTTTATTTTCACAGTGATATAGGCTATTCATTATTTAAAAATAAGCCCAACAGTTTGCTAATGGGAGGTTTTTCAGATTCCATTATTGTTTGTAATAAAACAATGGGCTCACATGGAATAAGCGATTTTGGTTTAGTGTCAACCGATACGTTAGGTAATATACAATGGCAAAAAAATTATGGAGGGAGTTCCTATGATAATTTAGCTGAGGTGATTGGAACAAACGATGGAGGCTATTTATTGTATGGCTCGACATGGTCACCTCAAGGATTTGACATTAGTCAAACAGGATACAATGATACATCGTTATGGGTAGTAAAAATTGATAGTTTAGGAACAAAAATATGGGACAAACGATTTGGTTCGTGCAAAAAGACAGGTGTCGTTAATAATAATTTTGGTTACGGCAAATATCTTGCAAATCACTTAGCAATCTCTACGAGTGATGGAGGTTTTTTATTAGCAACAAGTATTAAAGGAGTTCCTTGTGGTGATGTAACCGAAGCTGCGCGAGGTGCACTAGATTATTGGTTAATTAAAATAGATCAAAACGGCATCAAACAATGGGATAAACGATTTGGATGTTTAGGAGACAATTATGTAGAGTCGTTGGCAGAAATGGATACAGGAATTTATGTTGTTGGTGGCACTGTTGCTTCTAGTGTTTTTGGTACTGGAAATAGTGGTATAGGCGGTGATAAAACAGAAACATCACGTGGAGGTGGAGATACATGGTTTGTATGTTTTGCAGATACCACAACAGCTAACTTAACGAGTATAAACGAAATTATTCAAAAACAAATTACGCTTAATGTTTGGCCCAACCCTGCAAATGATGTTTTAAATTATACACTTACAGGAAACGAAAAAATAAAAAATATTATTTTAACAAACATACTTGGCGAAAGAATATTAGAAGTTAACTCACCAACAAACAACGCCATTCAAATTAGCCAATTGCCATCAGGCGTATATTTATTTAATTGCGAAACAACAAAAGGGAAACGATATGTTAAAAAAGTGGTGGTAACGAAATGATTTTGAATTTTGTTTTGTAATAATTGGTGAATAAAAATTGTATTATAAATGATACCGAACTTAGGTTATGTACGGTATCATTTTTTTTTGAGATTCTTTTCAATATTGGCAAATTGAAACAGTAATACACAATATTCGTATACATGCATTAAAATTGGAAATATGCAAGTTCACCAGTGGCCAGGATTGTTTGCTGTATTTTTTTTAGCGATTGTTTTTTTGCAATCAGGATTTGATAAACTTTTTAATTTTAAAAAAGAATTGGCTTGGATTCGTCAGAAGTTTGCACGAAATATTTTGCATGATTTTATAAGTCCAATTTTTATTGTTCTCACTTTGGCAGAAATTATAAGCGGAATAATTGCCGCTGTTGGCGTAATTCAATTGTTGTTTTTCAATAATAGCACATTGGCAATTTATGGGGCGGTAGCTACATGCTCAACGCTTTTAATGCTACTATTCGGACAACGTTTTACGAAGGATTATTCGGGTGCCGCTACTTTGGTTCCTTATTTTATTGTTGCAATATTAGGACTGTATTTTTTGGTTTAAGGTTTGGCTATACTAGTTCTATTTTTACACTGCTTTTGGATTTAATAGTAATTCGCAAAATGTTACGCGTAAGAAATGGATTTTTAAAAATTCATACTAAGTATTGGTATAAATCCCATCTTTACAGCATAGATCCAATAAATCATGAAAAGAAACTTACTTTTAATTCTAATGCTATTCTCATTAAAGGGATTCAGCCAAAACTGTATTCCTAATACTAATTCATTATCCTTTAACGGCTCAAGTAATTATGTGTCGTTTACGACTGATGCTAACCTACAAATTACAGATTCCATTACTGTTGAAGCATGGATTTTTGCAACTTCATGGGCTATTAATCCTTATCAAGGAACCATTTTTTGCAAACATGGATGGAGCACTGGCGAACAAGGGTATGTTTTGAGAGCTGGTGGAACGGGTCAATTGTCTTTTAATTTAGCAGGTGTTGATTCGGTGGGCACCTTATTGAGTTGGCAAGATTTAGTTAGTCCTGTAAACACGTTAACGTTAAATACTTGGTATCATGTTGCAGGAACTTTTGATGGTGATTCGATGCGCCTATTTGTAAATGGAATTCAAATTGCCTCTAAAGTAATGCATGGTACTATTGTTCCATCAATTGCATTTCCAGCTTCTATTGGTAAAATATCCGATAATAGTGTTGCGCAAACACGTTATTGGATTGGTCGTTTAGATGAAATTAGAGTATGGCATCGAGCACTAGGAGCTGCCGAAATTATAGCCCATAAAGGAAATCACATTGATACTACTGGTGCAAATAATTTAGTTGGTTACTGGCGCCTTAACGAAGGATCAGGAACAATGACAAATGATTTAAGTTCGAGTGGAAATAATGGAACTTTAAATGGAGCTTCATGGTCTACTTCAGTTCCTTTTGCCAACACTGTAATTGCACATTATGTTATTCCAACTGGAGCAATTTTAACGTGTCAACCATCGGCTCCTTTTTATCAATGGCTGTTAGGTGGTGTTCCAATATTAAATGCAACTCAACAAGTGTATACTGCAACGCAAGTTGGAAGTTATTCTGTTGTTGCATCTGATGCAAATGGTTGTTCAGCTACTTCAAATTCATTCACGGTAACGAGCGCAGTTGGCATTATGGAGTTGGCAGAAAATGTAAATGTAACTATCGCTAATGCAGATGGGAAATTAACAATTAGTTTTCTTGATGGAACATTCATGAAAGAAGTTCTTCTCTATGATTTTTCAGGTCGTTTATTGCAAACATCTGCGAAAGGAAAATCTGTTGTGTTTGAATCAAATAATTTATCGCAAGGAATGTATATCTTAAATATCATTACGGATAAAAATAATTACCAAAAAAATATTTATATCGGAAAATAATTAGAGATATTTTAATAATGGATATTCGAAATCATTAGTCAAATAATTTCCGCTATCGAAAGTATTAGAACGCTAAATCTTTCTCTCTTGTATATGCTTTACTGCAAATTGTAATTCTGCAATAAGTAATGTTGTTACTATAATTTGTTTTCAATTTAGGATATACTAATTTGATCAGTTTAAAGAAATCTATATCTATTTTAATTTTTAAATTAATTGCATTTAGAGGTTGTTGACACATTCAAATAATAGTGCAAAAAGATTAGCTATTTGAAAAAACAATTTGCTGAACTCTCTTGTTTTATTTTATTGCTATTAAATCTGACTAGGGTTTCCAAATGATGCTATGCTTTTTGAAGTGGCTATATTTCTTTAAATTTGGCGTTCTATTAGGATTTCGGAGTAATCAACTCTCGAAAATCATAAGTTATCATTAAAACAATTTATTATTTATAAAAATGGAAAAAAATACACCTTCGGATTCAATTTTAGCCGATGTAAAAACAAGTGAGATGAAGTGCCCATTTTCTGGAGGAGCTTTGAAACAAAGTGCAGGAACAGGCACAAGAAACCGTGATTGGTGGCCAAATCAATTAAAATTGAATATCCTTCGACAATATTCTTCCTTATCTAATCCAATGGGAGAGTCTTTCAATTATGCTGAAGAGTTTAAGAAACTTAATTTAGTTGATCTCAAAAACGACATTGTTAAATTGATGACAACGTCGCAAAGTTGGTGGCCAGCCGACTACGGTCATTATGGTCCATTTTTTATTCGCATGGCATGGCACAGTGCGGGTACTTACCGTATCTCCGATGGGCGTGGTGGTGCAGGCTACGGAACACAACGTTTCGCTCCTCTAAACAGTTGGCCTGATAATGCAAATCTTGATAAAGCACGCTTGTTACTTTGGCCGATAAAACAAAAATACGGTAAGAAGATTTCATGGGCTGATTTAATGGTTCTTACGGGCAATTGCGCACTTGAGTCGATGGGATTTAAAACCTTCGGTTTTGCTGGTGGTCGTGCAGATGTTTGGGAGCCAGCAGAAGATATTTATTGGGGTTCTGAAGGTGAGTGGTTGGGCGACAAACGACATACTGAAGGCAGAGAGTTAGAAAACCCGCTTGCAGCCGTTCAAATGGGACTTATTTATGTGAATCCGGAAGGTCCAAATGGAAATCCTGATCCGCTCGCTTCTGCACGTGACATTCGAGAGACTTTTGGCCGCATGGCCATGAATGATGAAGAAACGGTAGCACTAATTGCTGGCGGTCACTCCTTCGGTAAAACACATGGAGCTGCTGATCCCGGAAAATATGTAGGGTTCGAACCTGCTGGAGCACGAATAGAAGATCAAAGTCAAGGTTGGAAAAATACTTTCGGTAAAGGAAATGCTGGTGATACGATTACAAGTGGACTTGAAGGTGCTTGGACAACAACTCCAACAAAATGGAGTAATAATTTTTTTGAGAATCTTTTTGGATTCGAATGGGAACTAACAAAAAGTCCAGCTGGAGCACAACAATGGAAACCTAAAGGTGATGGTGGTGCAGGTACAGTTCCAGATGCGCACGATGCTACAAAACGACACGCACCATTTATGCTTACTACTGATTTAGCATTAAAAGTTGATCCAGCATACGAGAAAATTTCAAGAAGATTTTTCGAAAACCCAACTGAATTCGCAGATGCTTTTGCACGTGCATGGTTCAAGTTAACACACCGTGATATGGGACCACTATCGAGATACCTCGGTCCTGAAGTTCCCAAAGAAGAGTTGATTTGGCAAGACCCAATTCCAACCGTAACGCATAAACTTATTGATGATAATGACATTATTATTCTCAAGAGTAAATTAAATGATTCAGGTCTTTCTATTTCTCAACTTGTGTCGACAGCATGGTCTTCAGCATCAACATTCCGTGGATCTGATAAACGTGGTGGTGCAAACGGTTCACGTATTCGCTTAGCTCCTCAAAAGAATTGGGAAGTTAATAATCCAGCACAGTTGGCGAAAGTATTAGAGTCGTTAGTGCAAATTCAAAATGAATTCAACAGCGCTCAATCTAATGGTAAAATGGTTTCTCTTGCTGATTTGATTGTTCTTGGCGGATGTGTTGGTGTTGAAAGAGCAGCAAAAAATGCAGGTCACGAAATTTCTGTTCCCTTTACACCAGGACGTGCCGATGCAACACAAGAGCAAACAGATGTAGATTCATTCGCTGTTATTGAGCCTGCTGCGGATGGATTTCGCAATTATTTAAAACCCCGACATACAACATCAGCTGAAGAAATGTTGATTGACAAAGCGCAACTCATGACACTTTCTGCACCTGAAATGACGGTTCTGATTGGAGGGATGCGTGTACTTAACACCAACTTTGGTGATTCAAAAAATGGTGTTTTCACACATCAAACGGAAAAACTTACCAACGATTATTTTGTAAACCTTCTTGATTTGAATACCACTTGGAAGTCAACTTCTGATGCACAAAGCAATTTTGAAGGTCGTGATCGTACTACCGGTGAATTGAAATGGACTGGTACTCGAGTAGATCTCATCTTCGGTTCCAATTCTGAGTTGAGAGCGCTAGCAGAAGTTTATGCATGCGAGGATTCACAGGAAAAATTCGTAAAGGATTTTGTGAGTGCATGGAACAAAGTGATGAACCTCGATCGCTTCGACTTAGTGTGATTGTAACCAATTGTAGAGAATTGAAAAGGTGATTTTTTAAAGAACTTAATTCTTTCAGATAATTGATTGTCGATAAAAAAACCTCCGTAACATTAAAAATGTTGCGGAGGTTTTTTGTTTAATTGTTGATTATTTTATCGACGTACAAATCGTTTTACAAATGTACCATCAGTACTTTTAATACTTACCAAATACATTCCTGATGCAATATTTTCTTTAAGGATTAAATGAGTAAAGCCACCTCCAATTAACTGAGGATATTTACGTAAAACTATTTTTCCACTCATCTCTGTAATTGTTAATTCAGCCTTCTGACTAGAATCGGATTTGAAAAATATATTGAGTGGATCAGTACCATTCCATGGATTTGGAAAGAGGTGCATCACTTCATTATCAGGAATGGT
>JAYVOC010000041.1:0-23527 GCA_043758125.1 Bacteroidota bacterium
GTTCCACCAACAGAAGAAAATGATTCTAGAATTGGAGGGTCAAATCCATAAACAGGAGTTTTAGTATATCGTACAGCAGCTACCGACATTGCTCCTTCGCAATTTGCTTGTCCAACAATTGTTGAAGCTCCATTTTGATATTCATTAATAACCATATCGCCATGAAAAACTACATATTTAAATCTTACGTTATCAGTACCCCAAGCGCGTGTAATCATAATGTTCGCATTTGCTTGAGAACTTACAGTGAATGTAAAAACTTCTATTGGGTCACCCCACAAATTTTTTCTATTAAATCCTAAAATTCTATTTCCTAAATTATCAGTAATATAAATATCAAGATCATTTTTAGCACCAGGTAATTGTCCGCGTGAATAAATTGAATCTTCCCATTGAAGAACTATTGAATATGTTCCAGCAGGGAATGATACGCTTTGAAATCTATCTCCAGAGCCAAAATTATGAGCCTTCGTAGTGCCTGCCAACCATGATGGCGCAGTAACTGGAGTGAAGATTCCTTCATACGATTTATCACTAAAGTTTCCAGCTGCAGTGAAATACGAAACACCTTTACTGGTTACATCATTTACTGCATCCGACACTACACCATCTTGGAAGAATGGTTCAGTAACATACGTTACATCATCAACAATAATTTTACAATTATCAACTTGCATTTGTTTAATTCCTTCTGCAAAATCACCAGCACTTACAAATCCAGTTCTGAATTCCAACTTTGCTTTTGGCGCGATGTCATGTATAATTTGTAACATCGCACGACCTTCATCAGTACGACGACCATAAGGATATTCTAAAGAAATACTTACAGGATCCGTATCAACAAGATTAGCAGGACCAGGAAGATCACCGTTGCCAATATCGATACTTGCTTGATTTCCTGAAAGTGTATTATAACTATCAGATATAACGCCGACTTTTATTCCATCACCATAAACTTTAAATCCATTTCGAGCAAAATCGGATCGCATTGCAATGTCACCATTTGTAAATGCATTACCAGTTGTTGACGCTGATTGCACGACAGGCAAATAATGTGGACGAGCAAAATTTATTAAAGAAGGAAGAAGATTTAAGCTTAACAAATTTGCTTTCGGAAACAATCCTGTAATAATAAATGTTGAGTCGCCATTATCACGAAGATCTGTTAAGCCATACTGTGCTGTTTGAAGTAATGCAAGTACAGAATCGTGTTTAGCAACAACAACAATTACATCAATTAAAACACTGTCTTCAGTAATGAAAATTACATTGTCATTAATACCAGAAGAAAGTGTTGGAAGTGAATCAGGATTATTTGCAACTTGTGTTAGTTCTGGTCCGATAATACTTGCCACTTTACCAGTATCATTTGGCGGAACATAAGATCCAAAACAAGTAATTTGATTTACAGTTGCTGTTGCTGATCCCGAACATCCATTGGCATCAGTAACAAAGTAATTATAAATTCCTGCAACAAGATTTAATGAATCATCGCCAGAGATAAGAGAATAAGGAGTACTTCCACCTGTTGGGGTGAGAATTACAGATCCTAAAATCCCTTCACAAATATTTTGTGTTGTTGGAGTAATATTTAAAGTAAAAGTTTGGTAAGGTGCAACAGTAAATGGAATTTGAGTACCTGGTCCACATAATGGATTACCGCTTACTTGAAGAAAATAATCTCCAGGATTTACTTCTGTAAAAATTCCAGTAGTATTCGAAATACTTATTCCTCCAGTTTGTGGAGTTAGTTGGAATTCGTAGCCTGTTAAATTTAATGAATCCGTAATAATTGTTCCTCCACTAACAGATGAAACGGTAACTGTTGCTCCACCAAATCCATTACAATTTGTATAGTTTGAAACAATACTTCCTACTGCAATTGGAATTGGTGAACATGTTACACAACCAGTATTAATTGCAGCATTATTATCGTCGCAATCGGTACTATCTAAAACAAAACCTGCTGGCTGCGAACAATTGTAAACGGGATAACTAGAGATGCCAAATCCATCACCATCCCTGTCACGGTAGTAAAGAGTAGCCGGTGTTACAGTAATGTCTTGAGCACAGGTAGCCGTATTATTCAACGCATCGGTTGCAGTCCATATTATAGTTGTAGTTCCAACAGGTAAACAGGAAGGTGCATCATTTGTGATTGTAACGTTACCAGAACCTCCAACAATAACAGGGAATGGAGGACCTACTATCAATACACCTATAGCATTGTTCGGATTGTTATTAAAGCGAATTGGTTGACAAGAATAATCTAATGTGAGCTCGTACGTCAAATAGTAAACACCTGGTATTATTGGTGCCGTAAAATTTCCTCCCGTGTAAGTGTTGGAATATCCATTGGAAATAGAAGGCTCGCATTGAAGAGTTTGAAAGGTGCCCCCAATTCCTACATAACCTTGGTAAAAACAACCTGGGCAATAAACCGTATTGATATTAAAATTAGCTGCAACAGCATAGCTTAATGAAACTGAGGAACCTGGTGCCACTATTGCAGTATTTCCACCACCATTGATATTTACTCCTGTAAAAGTTACATTTCTGTCAGAGAAGGAAGGGTTTAATTGAATAGTAGATGGTGGGAGTAATCCTACACTACAAGCTCCATTTGCATTATCCTGACAAACAGTGAAGTTGGGAGCACAAGTGATTTGAAATGATATAGGACAATTTGTACTAAAAGAAGCAGATACATCCTTGCTAGAATTCCAGTTTGTGTTCATGTATGATTGATCATCAACTTGAATACAACTTAACAGGTTATTATTAGCAGTAAACCCTATAAGATTTACGTTGTTTCCGTTTTTAAGATTCAAACTTGTCAATAGGTTAGTATGACATGAGATTGCGGTCAATACCAAATTTAAAGAAAGATCTAAACTTGCAATTTGATTACCCTGACATGCTAGATTAGTTAAAGCGGTATTAGTTGAAACATCAAGACTTATTAGTTGGTTAAGTGGACAATATATTGTGGCTAAAGCTGCGAGATTATTTACATTCAAGCTTGAAAGGCTATTACTTGAACAATCCAAATAAGTTAATCCTGTTGCGGTTGTAATATCTAAAGTGTTTAAGTTGTTATTGGCACAATTCAAGGTAGTTAGAGCAGTATTAGCAGAAAGATTTACAGATGCTACCTGATTATTGCGAAAATCGAGAGAAGTAATTAATGTAAAAGCTTCAATTCCTGTTAAAGAAGATATTCCAAGATTTTGCACATCAATAATTCCTGTGTATGCAGCAGCTTCACTACATTGAATTTCTCCATCATTATTTGTATTTATATTAATATTATTTATTAATGCTGCTTTAAAGTTTGCATCTGGAATATTTATAATACAAATAGAATCTACTCCATTACAATCTTCATCGATACCATTATTTGGAATATCAATTGCGCCTGGATGGATATTAATATTTCCATCATCACAATCAGTATTATCAACAACATATCCAGCAGAACAAAAATTATTTGTAGTTATATTATTATTTCCATATCCATCACCATCAAGATCCTGAAATAAATTAACAAAAGCTCCAACAAAATTCGAAGTTGAATTATCATTTGTTAACATAAAATTTGTAAGCGTTCCGTTATTTTGATTTGCACTTAAATCAATTAAAGAGGTAACGGTAGAATTTGCTCCAACAGCAATCCCTTGATCAAATTTATAATAAGCAGCAAGATTAGTTTGCGGTAATACTAGGCCGCCTGAAATCACACTAGATATTTCCGATTGAGTTCGTGCGACATTCCAAACTTTCACTTCATCAATAATTCCACTAAACCAATTAAGGTTAAAATCAGGCCAACCACCTAATCTTGCAACATTATTTCCTGTTGTTATATTTCTAACAAACGTATCTACATAAGTAGTATCCAATACTCCATTAACATACATGTTTATGTTTGTTCCAGACCTAGTAACAGCTACATGTGTCCATTGACTATTTGGAATAGTTCTAACACCTTC
This sequence comes from Bacteroidota bacterium, assembly GCA_043758125.1. Classification (GTDB taxonomy): domain Bacteria; phylum Bacteroidota; class Bacteroidia; order AKYH767-A; family OLB10; genus JANXSD01. The sequence continues at coordinate 3,993 of JAYVOC010000041.1, forward strand.
TTTAAAGAAATAATTTACATCACCTGACTTAGCCATTTCGAATACAAGATGACCACTAGCTGATAAAGTCATATCCCACCAGTTACCATCACCTGTTCCTTCATTTGTTCTGTTGGTGATGATGTAACCTCCAAGTGCATTTGGTCTAATCCATGCTTCAATAGTAAAATCATTTGTGCCTAAATTAAAATCATTCATTTGTACAAAATCATTTAAACCATCAAATGCTAATCCATTATTTTCATCTAGTTGACCATTGCAATTATCATCAATACCATTTCCACATATTTCAAGTGCATTTGGATTGATAGCGATATTTCCATCATTACAATCTGTATTATTTGCAACTCCACATGCCACAGGAGCACCTGCACCAAAACCATCACCATCTAAATCTGCATATTGGAATTGTGCATCATTGCAATCAGCATTATTTAATACAAATCCAAAAGGTAATTCACAAACTTCTAATTGAAAATTTGGATTCCCAAAACTATCTCCATCTGCATCTTGATAAACAAAAAAAGTATTCAACGCATCGATGACTTGTGCTGTGGACATTAAGGCTGTACAACCATTAGCACCAGTAGCAACTACTGAATATATTCCAACTGCTGATTGCGCATCAAAAAATAATACATCATCAGTACCGTTATAAGAATTTCCGATTGCATTACCATTTAAAAATAATTGATAACTACTACTAGGATCTGAGTAACTAAGTTGCAAAACGATACCAGGACTTCCAGCAACTGGGCATATCGATCCTCCACCTAAAAGAGTTTGATCTGCAGGAGAAGGAGAAGCGGTAACGGTTGTGGAAAGAGTAGAACTACATCCATTATTTTCTACGAAAGAAACCGTATAAATTCCAGGTTGTGTAACATCAATTGTTGCTGTTGATTCGTTGGTACTCCAAAAAAAACCGAATCCAGGACTAGTTGATAATGTGACGGTACTTCCATTACACAGAAAAATTGGACCTAATGGAAATAACTGTGGTGCGGGTGGGCTAGAAATTATTGATTGGGTTTGTCCTAAGCTGCTTGGCAATCCTGATTCATCGACAACTTCAACAAAGTAAGTTCCAGGAGATAATCCTATAAAATGACCTGCGGATGCTAATTGAGTATCTAAAATAGTCGCATTACTATCATATAAATTAATGGTGTATAGCCCATCAATATCAGGAGTTCCTCCACTTATTGATGTAACATCAATAGTTCCATCATTGGAATTATAACAACTGGCGCCGGCTTGATTAACAGTAAAATTGATTGTAGGAGCCTGAGCATTGGAAGCGCTGATCCATAAAATAAATACAGATAAACAAAGTAGTAATTTTTTCATAATGTGGTTTTAAATACCCAAAATTTTTAATTTAATATTGGTAATATGGTTGGTTAAATTTATGTAAACTAAATGCTACTAAATTCAAAATATTGACCTTAAAATCAACCCCAAACTTTCGTGAGAGCAGTTCAATTTCAAATTTGATACAATATAGCCAATAACAGTAATTGCCTCCAAATAAAATTGCTATTAACTATAAAAATCGGGGCAAAATCTGCAAATTCATGGGCAAATTGAAATAACAATACCCCATTTGTAGTAGGAATTTTTGATTTCAACTAATTTATCATATTTTAAGAAAAAGACCAAAAATTAAAAAATGGTTAATTAGGTAGTTTATAAAACTCAAAAATAAACATGGTTAATTCTTACAAATTTAATTTTGAAATCAGATTTGCGCTTATTCGCGATCTCCCATTTTAATAAATTTTCCTGAATATACTTTAGCGTTTTTGTTACTAATAGTATAAAAGTAAATACCTGACTCTAGATTTTCAAAATTCATTTTCATAGAATTACTATTAATCTTTTGGTCGAAAAGTTTTTTGCCATTTGTTTGAAATAGAGCTAGCGTTAATTCTTTTTCAGAAGAAAAATCGGGAATGTTAATTGTTGCTGTTTCATCAAATGGATTTGGAAATAATGAAATAGTATTTTCTTTATTAATTGATGATACTCCTGTAACGGTACATACAACAGCACTACCTCCAAAACTTTGTTGTGATTGTTGATTTACGGTAATTCCTCCAGTAGACGTTTGCATGATTGGCATTGATGTTAACAAAGTAGCAGTATTCATTATGACAACTGGATCAGCAAGATTACATCCATTCACTCTACCTAATGAATCTGTTTTTATAAGATAAAAATCCCAATCACCAGCACCAATACTATTTGTGTATCCAGCAAGAAAAAATCCATGATCTTGAGTAGTCTGTACTGTTTGGCAACCATCATCACCTGCTCCTCCAAATGCTGCAGTCCATAATGGTATTCCATTCGCATCAATTTTAAATAACAAAACATCAGCACTGTCGGAATTTACTTGCATAGATTCACCTGTAACTACATATCCACCATCATTCGTTTGTTGAATAAAAAAGCCTTCATCATCACCGGTATTACCATACGTTTTCGACCAAATAAGATTTCCATTAATATCAACTTTAATTAATAAAACATCTTTTCCACCTTCGCCATAACCATTAGTAATTCCTGTTAGGATATAACAACTATCTGAAGTTGCGCAAATGCCCCACCCACTGTCATCGCCTGAACCACCATAGGTATGTGTCCACAAAATATTTCCAGCAGTATCCGTTTTCGTTAATAAGAAATCATAATTGCCGGCTCCATAACTCATCGTTTCACCTACGACTAAATAACCACCATCTAAAGCGGATGTGATGAGATGCCCATGATCAACATTAGCTCCTCCGTAAGCTTTATTCCAAAGAGTATTACCAAGAATATCTGTTTTAATTAAATATACATCCGACGATCCTGCTCCATAACTATTTGTGTATCCAGTGTGCACTAAACTACCATCATTAGTTTGGATAACAGAATGACCTTCATCCCAAGCTGAACCACCTACGGAACTAGTCCATTGCATTGCACCATCAATATTCGTTTTAATTAAATAAACATCAGCAGCAGATACACCAAAACTATTTGTTCTAGCAGTAATAATATAACCACTATCGGCACATTGGTGAACAAAGCAATCTACTTCTTCCCCAGGACCGCCATAGGTTTTAGTCCATTCAATAGCACCATTTAAATCTGTTTTCACAAGATAAATATCCCAATCTCCGGCACCATAACTTTTGGTCCAACCAACTGCTATATATCCCCCATCGAAAGTTTGTTCGGCAGAAAGTGCTTGATCAGTTGATGGACCACCAATTGCTTCCGTAAAGGTGACTTGTGCATGTGTTGGAAGGAAAAAGCAAATTAGGATTGATAATAAAGTAAAAGTTTTCATGTGGTTAGGTTTTGCCACATAACGGTTAACTATTGTTTGATATTGTTAAAATTAAAATTAATACGATTAAAGATGCCTTTTAAAAAAAGTTTAATCATTTACTTGAAATGATTTACTCACCTATTCCGTCAGTAATATTGTTGTGAAGAGATAAAGAATTTAAGATAGTTATGTTTGAAAAAATTTTACTAATTTTATTATCAATGATTATTCATTTACTTTTATAAAAAAATCAATTCACTACCATTGAAAAATTTCAAATCTTACTTTATCATTCCAGCGCCACCAGAAGATGTGTATGCTGCCATTACGAATCCATTAACAATACAATTATGGACTGGCGAATCCGCTGAAATGTCGACGATACCTGGCTCCGAATTTTCGATGTGGGATGCAAGTATTAATGGTAAAAATTTGGAGTTCGAAGAGAACAAAAAAATTATTCAGCAATGGTTTTTTGGTGAGCAAGAAGAGCCATCTATTGTAACTATAAAATTACATCCTCACAAACAAGGAACCTCAGCTGAATTACTTCATACGAATATTCCAGATGGAGATTTTGATGATATTGTTGATGGTTGGAAAGAAAGTTATTTTGGTGCTATTATTGATTTTTATTTAGTGGATTGATGCACTTATTTCTTCGAAAGAAATCAATTTGTGAAATCAAAACTCATTATTGCATTATCGAATAAAACAGGCAATTTACTCCATGTTTCAATAGTATTACGGTTACGTATCACAATATAATAAGAGCTTCCAATTACAGAGCTAGGATATTGAATTTGTGCAATGCCATCGGTATGCAATATCACAGTTGAAGATGCGATTGTAATTGTTGGATCAGTAACATCATGCAACTCTACAGTAATTGAATCAGATGCTGTTTGATCTCCAGAAATTCCTAAAGCAAATAAGGTTGGTTGCATGGTTCCACTTCCAATATACATCCCTTGAAGAAATGCTTTAAGATTTAACGTTACATTGCATGTTCCATTAGTGGCGATTGTATAATTTGCAGTAGCAGTACATCCATTTTGATCGGTAGCAATTACTGAATAAACACCAACCCCTAAATTGCTTAAATCTTCCGTTGTAGTTCCATCAATGATATGAATGTTATAACCCATGTAAGCATGATTCGCACATACATAACGTAATAAAGATGGATGCGTGTTATTAGGAGTAAATAAAACTGTTCCATTATCGTTTGGCGCTCCTGTTTGTCCGCTAATAACTATACTATTTGAACTACCTCCTACACTATCTGTCGAAATATGCCAAGGATGACTACTGGCAAAAATATTAAATGTATAAGGAATCTTTCGTGTAAGGGTGAGCTCTTTTGATTCAATACCATCAATATAAAATGATGATGGATTTCCTATTTGATAATAAGGTCCGTTAGGTGTTTTGAAACCAACCATTACGCCAAACACTGAACCATTTTGTGTATTAAAAGTATCCCAAACAAAATTATATGGTAACGAACCAGAAGAAGCAGAAAGATCAATTGCACCAGTAGGACTATTGCAATTTGTATTTGTTAAAGTAGCAGACAATGTTACAGTAGAAACAGTTGAATTTACAACATACTGCGCTGTAGCGAAACAACCATTCATATCTTTCACAAAAACAGTATAGGTGCCCACATGAAGGTTGCTTAAATCTTCAGTTGTTACGCCATTAACAATATTAATATTGCTACCCATATATTGGTGATTTGCACAAACGTAACGAAGCAATGAAGGGTGCGTAGTATTGGGAGTAAAAAAAATAGTACCATTTTCATTCGGTGCACCAATTTGTCCATTCGTAACGATGTTGTTAATATTTCCCCCAATGAAATCTGTTGAAATATGCCATGGGTGACTAGGACTTAAAACACTAAATGTGTAACTAATATTTCGAATAAGAGAAATAGTTTTTGCTTCAACACCATCAATGAAAAAACAGGAAGTACTTCCCAAACCAAAATAAGGATTAGAAGCAGTTTTAACTCCTGCGATAACACCAAAATTAGGTCCATTTGTATTTATAGTATCCCATGAAATAGAATAAGGCGCAACACCTCCACTAATTGTTAAGTCGATAGCTCCAGTAGATGAACTACAAATTGCATTCGTAATGTTTGCAGTTAATGTTACAGGAGAAGGCAATTCAGTAACCGTATATTGAGCCGATGTAGTACAACCATTTGCATCAGCAACAATAACAGTATATTTTCCTGCTTTCAAATTTGAAATGTCTTCTGTTGCAAACCCATTCGTGATATTTACTTTGTAACCCATGAACTGATGAAATTGACAAGGATAATAAAGTAAATTAGGCGTTACTGATGATGGCTTAAATGTTACAGTTCCATTTTGTGTAGGCGCTCCTGATTGTCCGTTGGTAACAATAAATGTTGCATTGGCGCCAACGTTATCAGTAGAAATATGAAATGGATGCGAAGGAGTTAGTACACTAAATGAATAAGTAATTCCACGTGTTAAAAATAATTCCTTTGCTTCTACACCATCAATAAAATATCCAATTGAACTTCCTTGACCAAAGAGTGGATTACTCGCAGTTTTGGCACCAACAGTGACACCAAATAAAGCACCATTAATTGTATTTAATGTATCCCAAAGAATTGTGTATGGCGCAGTACCACCTGTTATGGTAATATTTATTGAACCATTTTTTGCATTGGGACAAGAGACATTAGAAATTATTGCATTACTAATTGTAGGAGAAGTATTCACAACACCAATTGTAATAACATTTGATGTGATAACATTTGTTGTAACACAAGATTGGTTTGTAGTTAGGGTGCAAGAAATTTGATCACCAACAATTAATCCTGTGATAGTTGGAGTTGGTGTATTCGTACTGATGTTACTACCGTTTTTTTTCCATTGATAAGATGGCGCCGTACCTCCGTTTGTAATTGATGAAGTATAAGTTGCTGCACCACCTGAACAAAATGCTGAAGGTCCGGAAATTGAAATTGTAGGAGTAACAGTTGAAGCGCAAATTGAAATATTATCAATAGCAAATCCAGGACGACTTCCAATTCCACTAACATCACGTTGAACCCATCGTATCTGAACTATAGATTGATTATTACAAGCAGCAGGAAGTGTAAATACTTTTGCTAATGAATTTTGAGGTGTGGTAACTGCAGCAATTTGTGTCGTAGTATTGTTTTGATAAATACCACTCGCACTTCCTGATACTGAAGTAAAAACTCCCGTAGTTCCGATACGATATTGCAAATCCACTTGATTGATATGTGTATTTGCTGAAGCATCATAAGGATTGCGAATTGTCATAACATCAAAGTTCACTGCTACTGTAAAAAACCCTGTAGTACTTATTGCTAAACATAATGCTGGATCCATCGAACTAGAAGAGAGAATTCCAATTTTCCCATTATAATTTTGGATGCCAGTTGTACTACTTGCTGCTGTTGCAGATGCAATAAGCAAAAGGTCAGAACTTGTTGGAGGAGCAATTGTTCTGAAGGCAGTCGATGATCCTGCTGAAGAAAGATTCCACCCTTGAAATCCTAATGGATAAGTTGTGGAAGTAGAAACAAGAGCATTAAAATTTTGAATATAAGGTAATGATTGTGCCGCAGGATTTGTTTGAGCACAGAGCTCGAATTGACCAAGTAAACTGAATAATATTACCGCGATAAATGTTACAATTGAGTAAAATATCTTCATATATTTATATTAATTTAATATTGTATTTAAAAAATTACAATATAATTATTTTATTCACTACTGCAAGTTAATTAAAATAATGACAAATAAATATTGGTCTCGAAAAAATACGCATTAATGTTCGGAATTAACATTAAAGTGAAACGATTTCTTAAATTTGTCCTATGTACTATTCTCTAAAATCACAAGTTAAAACCTATTTTAGTTTTTTTGTGATTTTACTATGGATATGTCATCCTGTTACTTTAGTAAGTCAATCAATTTTTCAGGGGAGTTTTCTCATGTCGTTTACATCTTCAAATATAACAATTCAAGATTATCCATTGCAATGGACAATTCAACCAGTTTCTGGAGGCATTAGAATGGCGATGGAAATTGAAGATACGATGCGTAAGAAAGGAGTTGATAAACGTGTATTATTTAATCCGACAGATAGTACATGGATTATGTTAATGGCAATTGGGAATGTTAAACAAGGAACAAAGATTCATCGTGCAATGATGTATCGAGATTCAACACTTAATCAAAAGGAAATAGTAAAATCTGCAAAAGTTTCTAAAATTATTTCTAATTTAAAATGTTATAAAACTATTCGAGAAACGGACACCTTCATCACTGAATATTGGATTACTAATGAATACACTTTTAATATTTGCAAGGTTTATAAATTATTAAGTCATTGTGGAATGATGAGCGAATCAATTCGAAAAGGTGATTGGTTTAATTGGAAAAATCCAAAAGGAATGATTATTGAGATAACTACAAAAAATAAATTATCAGGCGACTCCTACACCGTATCTCTTTCACAAATAAAATTGAATGATATTAATTTACAACTTTTTAATTTATCCGGATACAAAATTTCAGAAATTCCCGAAGGACAAAATTGTGGTCCAACGAAATAAATTACCCCGAAGGGGCCACTATGTGGGAAATTACGATCAGATAACATTTGTGGTGTTTGTATTTGGTTCAATTCTTTTGCACACCAACCGAACGTTTGTGAGCTCATGGATACCTTCTAAAAATATGCAAATCATCCATAAAAGAAAGTGACAGGACAAAATTGGATAACAAATAATTATTTTTGAAATTCTATCCTAAGTAAAGTCAGGCCTCCGAAAATAATTCAAGCCTCCCCTTCGCCCTCCAAAGGAAGGACTTTTTGATTTACGATATCTAATGGGATTTTATTCCCAAGTGAAAACTTAAACATAATCACGTGCGACTGTGGTCAAGCGTAAGTGCGAACTATCAATTGATGAACCGATGAAGTAAATAGAAAGCACTGCATTTTGATTTCACTTAATGACTATTGCAGTATGCAGATTTTTCAATTGATAGTTGGTTACGCTTGTGTGCTTTTCTTTGGTTACTTTCTTTTGCACACCAAAAGAAAGTGACAGAACAAAATTGGATAACGATTATTTATTTTTGAAATGCCTCACTTTGTATATTCAGAATTGATATAAATTAGAAAGCCGAATTCAAAAGAACCCGGCTTTCTAAAAATTTTCAAAATCTTACTCTATAACTAATCGTTGTGTATAATTTCTATCACCTTGATGAACATTCAACATATAAATTCCAGAAGGGAATTTACGAAGATCAATCATGTAAGAATTTTTACCTTCTTCAGGATTTATTATTTGACTATATTGTACTTGACCAAGAATATTATTTAAAGTAATTTTTCCTGAAGTAGTAAGGTCGGTATTATACAGTACTTCAACATAATTATTTGCTGGATTTGGTTGAAGATTTAATGCTGCTCCATTTGAATTGAAATCATAAATCTTAGCACATGCATTAACAACAACTGTAATTGTTTTAATTGGTGCAGCTGCACAACTATTAATTGGTGTAACTTGTACATACGCATTTCGAGGATTTGAAGCGAATGTTACTTGAATGCTTGTTGTACCTTGTCCGCTTGTGATGGTTCCACCTTGAACTGCCCAAACATAAGATATTGCACTTGGTGCAGCTGTTATTGAATATGTAACTCCACTTTGTGATACACATACACTAAGAGGCCCAGTTACTGCCGAAACTTTTAATGGTGCAGCACTAATTGATTTTGTTCGAACACCACTATTTCCACAACCGTTTTGTGCAAATACTGTTAGGTTACCTGAAATAAATCCCGATGCATATTGAACTACAATTGCATTTGTTCCTTGACCAGAAAGTATGGACGAATTTGCAGGTACTTTCCAAACATAAGTCATTCCGCTTACTGATGTAACAGAATAATTAAAAGTGCCTAAACAAACTCCAGAATTAGCACCAGTAATTGTACCTGGAGTACTTGGTGTATTTAACGAAATTAATTTTGATTTATACGGACCAAATCCACATGCGTTCGAACCACGCACTTGTAAATAAGTTCCACCAGTGAAAGAAGGATTATATTGTACAACAACAGATGTTGATCCTTGACCAGATAAAATTGTTGAGCCACTAGGTCCTATCCATTTATATGATGTAGCATTTGCTATTGGAGAAATACTGTAAGTAATTATATCATTTGGACAAGCTTTACCATTTGTTGGAAGTATGGTTCCAATGGCTCCTGGAACGCCTGATGTTATATTAATTGCAATGCATGATGGAGAACTACTTCCGCAAACATTATCAGCAGTAACACAAATATTTCCTGATACAGCAACTGTTCCACTTACTGATATCGATTCTGTTCCTTGTCCAGAAACAATTGTTAATCCTGCAGGAACTGTCCATGTGTATCCACTTGTATTTGCTACTGAGTTGATACTGTAACTTGCATTAAATGGCGCACAAAAAGATGTTGCAGTAGTATTAACTGAAGATGGTGTTGTAGGAATAGTATTTATTGATAGTGTTACTGAAGCAGTAGATGAACAATTATTACTTGTTCCAGTTACGGTATAAGTAATTGGTGAAGTAACAGTAGAAATTACTGTTGATCCTATTGTTACATCTAATCCTAAAGATGGACTCCATGAATAACTATTTGCTCCACTCGCAGATAATGTTGTTGATTGTCCGCTACAAACTGTTAACGCGTTGTTATTTAAATTTACAACTGGAATTTGATTTACACTTACAATAGTTGATGCCGAAGCAGTACATCCATTTGCATTAGTTCCAGTAACAATGTAGGTAGTGTTTTGATTCGCTGTTGCTACAACCGTAGAACCAGTATAAATATCTAAGCCAAAAGAAGGAGCCCAATTATATGTTGATGCACCATTTGCATTTAGAGTTGTTGATGAGCCAGCACAAATTGCCGTTGGTGTATTTACAGTAACATTTGGTAATGCATTTACTACTACTGTTACTGTTGTTGAATCTTTACATCCACCATTGGTTCCAACAACTTTATAAGTAGTAGTTTGACTTGGATTTGCAGTAACACTTGAACCACTTGTAGCACTTAATCCAATCGCTGGACTCCAAGTATAAGAAGGCGCTCCACTCGCTGTTAATGTTGTACTTCCTCCTGCGCAAATTGCATTTGGAGAATTTGTGGTAACGTGTAATGTACTTCCAACTGTAACAGGAATTGTTTGCGTTCCAGTACAACCTGTTGAACTTTCGGTAACTGTTATTGTATAATTTGTTGTTGTAAGTGGATTCACTGTTCCACTTGCTGATGAAGAAGTATATCCAACAGGATTTGATGTCCATGCATACGATAAAGTTGTTGGCAATGATTGATTAAGTTTTAATGTCCAATTATTAATCGTTCCTTGATCTGATCCCGCATGATCAACAACTTTTAATGTCCACGTACCATTTAGATTTCCCGTTAAAGAACTAAATGCTGCTTCAGGTAAATAGGATCCTGTAAATGGTGCAGTACCAGCTGAAATAGGTGTTGTTGCACTTGCACTGAAAATAGTATTCACAAAATTATCAGCATTTCCACCACGACTATTCGATAAGTTAATTGTATTTCCTGATGGAGATATTAATGAAATAATTAAATCTGCATCATAAGTATGTGTTATGTTTATTGTAACTGACACTATTGAATTCGTAAGTAACGTTGTCGGATTTAATCCACTCACTGTTACTGCCGATGTAACTCCTATTGGATTGTTATCTGGAATTGCATAAACTGTAGTGTTTGAAAAACTAGCAATTTGTGTTACTGTTCCATTGGATGTAGCAACTGCATTTAATTGAACTGTTTCACCTGGACAAATTCCTGCTGGCGTTGCAGTAGCCGAAACCGTTAATGGATTTACAGTAACAATTTTTGGTGAAGATGTAGTAGGGCAACTAGAAGTAGCATTTACGGTAACAGAATACGAACCACTTTGCGTAACTGTAATCGCTTGTGTTGTTGCTCCATTCGACCATAAATAATTTGCTCCTGCAGAAGAAGTAAGTATTACACTTCCTCCTTGACAAAATGTTGTAGCACCAGATTCTGTAACGGTAGGTACAACACCATTTTGTTGCGTTAATGTAATCGGAACAGCTATCACATTATTATTTTCATTGCTCTCTAAAAAGTATCCCTTAGGATCTAACTGAACAACTACCCAATATTGTCCATTGCATAATCCTGGAGGAAGATTAATCCACATTCCATCTAATGATTGATAATAAATATCGGTATATCCAGATGAAATTCCTTGTATCGTAGGGGAGCATCCATAAGCGCCACCACCTAATCCGAAATTCGGAAAACTACTATTCGTTAAAGTATTATTTACTGAATCTACACAATGACCATTATACGTTGAGCAACTACCATAATCCATCAAACAAAAAGCAAGCTTAGAACCCGTTCCAACAATTGGCCAAGTCAACGGATCTGGATTTGTTGTTGATGTACGTAATGTATAAATACCCCAATCATCAACGTGCATGTGACCATGTGAAGGATGATACGTCATACTTCCCGCTGGACGATCGTAATACGTCATCGTATTCCCATTCTTATGATAAATACGCTGATTTACTAATTGCTTAAGCGGATCTCCATTCGGACAAACAAAACCAGCAGCAGGATTTACAAAAGTATCAGTACCACAAATAATCGTATTGATAGCGCGTACTTCTAAAGGGCCAAAACCAATATTTGGACTCGATACTGAAATACGTAAACGTCCATCATTTCCACTGCATCCACCAGGACAAACTTGTGGGTATTCGATATAACCACTTGTTCCATTAACCAATAATGTTGGACGACCAACAATAATATCAGGTAATAAATCACAATTCGTTGTGCCGTCCTTACAATTACAAGAAGTTGAATTGTTTGTAGTACACTGCGCTGCCATCAGAAAGGGCATTAACAGTGAAATAAATGCGAGTAATAGTTTTTTCATGGAATTAAAAATATAATTTTGTTTTGTAGTTTTTAATAGATATCAGACATATTACAATAGCAAATCGAGGCTTTTTGAGCCTTTTCCCGATTAGATATTATGTGGTTGAATCCGATTATTTTTTATGTTTTCTCAAAGGTGAGTAATGATTGGCAAAAACTTATGAATTATTAGGCAAACCTACCTAATTAGATGGCGAAATTAAGGTTTTTCATTGTGAGGTTTAGAAGAAAATTACGAAAACCTTAACACGCTCTTCTACTAAAGTGTATTACGAAGTAAATTTCTTAAAAAAATTACCTTAACATTTGCGTAACTCTTAGTGAGAATTTTCTGATAAATTGTTCATAATCAGCGCCTGTTGCAGGTCCAGAAAATCCAGCATGCACTTCTTGAACTTTACCATTTCGATCAATAAAAATACAAGTTGGGAAACTTATGAAATCCTTTAGTTGCGGAATTATTTTACTCACATTTTCCTTTCCTGAAATTCCTGCAATCAATAATGGATAGTGTACATCAAAACGTTTCGCTACACGCTTAACATTTAAACTTGCTTTTGCAAACTCAGGGAACCGCTCGAATGCCAATCCGATTATTTCCAACCCTTCCTCATGATGTTTATTGTAATAATCCGACAAGAAAGCAGTTTCATCCATACAGTTCGGACACCATGATCCCATAATTTGAATGATGACAACCTTATTTTTAAAACGTGTATCACTTAATGAAACAAGGTTGCTATCAACGTCAGGAAAAGTAAATGCTAATTGACCTTCAACATGTGAAATAGTTTCAGGATTTCGCAACTGAATATTCTCATTTCGCTTTGCTTTCCATGAACCTTTGTAAGTCAATCCCGACCATTGCACTCCATTCATGTGATCATTAGTAACATGCGATTTATATAACCAACAATGCGATCCATCAAATACACTTAGCATTAATGAATCACCATTTACAATGCCTTCTAAAAATCGATGATCACCTGTTTCTGTTAAAAATGTTCCAGTAACTTTTTCATCAATTTGTTTGAACACACCAATTGCAAGTGATGAATCGGGAGTGCCTTCATCAAACCAAACTTCCCATCTTCCACTTACATTTATTGTTGGTTTTTTTGTTGTAGGAAACCGATTTGCATAATTATATTCTGCTTCAAAAGGAATTGAAGGATTTCCCTTTCTACCATAATTTATCCAAATGCCACTCATCTTTTTATTGAATATTTTAACTCGAAATTCAGAGTCAAAAACAGGAACACGAATGAATAACGAATCTCCACTTGACGTTACATCATCACATTTAATTCTTTCTTCTGCATTATGAATGATCATCACAATTTTACCATCAACTTTTTGTAAATCGAAATTAAATGGCAGCTTTTCATTGGGTAATGATAACATCCCTAACCAGATTCCAAATAAAAGTTGTAAAGAATTTATCATAATTAGTTGAAGATTGCTTTTATATTAAAATTGGTAGGATCTGCAAGAATTACCTTTTGTGAACCAATGACAGTATATCCTTTCCATGGATCATAATGTAACTGCTGACTAGATTGATAATAGCCATTCTTTTTCTCGATATTTATGTTCAACATTATAACCGTATCAGCATGAAGAATCACTTCTAATTTTCGTACTGATAATTTTGGTTCAAGCGCTTTATAGATAAGGTGCGTTTGATTGGACAAATAAAATGTATCTGCTTTATATGATTTTTTCCATGCAGGCTTATTCAAATCACAATCTTCGAAAGGACGTAATTCTTTTTTCCAATCTACGGAAATAATGTATTTACTTTCTTCTTTATTATCTCTATTAATACTTTTTTGAAGATGAACATTATTTTTCTTTAATGCTTCTGCTTGCTTAATGAAATATTCTCTCACCTGAAAAAATTGATTCGATGTTTTTATTACTTCTGAATTATTGCAGGAGGATAACACCATCAAAATAAATACTGTTGTTAATCGCATAATAAAATCTATTGTATTAATCCTGATGCCTGAGCACGTTGAATATATTTCATGGCTTCAACACTATCACCAAGCATTTTTAAAGTGATGCCATAATTAAGCGCAGCTTTCATATTTTGTGGATCTGCAATAACAGCTTTTTCAAACCATGGCTTTGCCGAATCTGGCTTTTGCATCGCAGCATAACAATTTCCAATATTATTTAATGCATCGCCATAATCTGGATGAATGATTAAAGCATTTTTATAATCTACAATAGCTTTATTAAAATCATTTGCTTTTGCCCAAGCATTTCCTCGATTGTAATATGCTTTATCAAAATCTTTTTTCAATTGTAATGAACGTTCAAATGCTTTTAATGAAGCTTCTAAATTTCCTGATTCGCTTAAATATAATCCTAAATTATTATATGCATCCGCCGAGGTTGAATCATACTGAATAGCCTGTTGAAGATCGGCAATAGCTTTGTCGTATTGTCCGGCCATTCCATAAGCAATACCGGAGCTTGTAAGGTGATCCGCATCATCAAATTGCTTGTAGGAACGAGCTTGTTCGAAAGCAATAACAGCATCTTTAGCATCTTCCTTTTCTTTATAAGCAATTCCTAAATGATACCACGCATCATTATAATTTGGAATGATGCTCACTCCTTTTTTTAACTGCTCTATCGCATGATCCAAGTATTGTTGCTTAACAGTATTATCCTTTTCAATTAATGCTTGTTCAATTAAAATAGCACTACCATAAGCATAACAAATGCGAGCTGAGTTGGGAGATGTTTTTGAATCTTTTGCTAAAAGCGTAAGATTGTTTTTCCAATCTGCATTTCGCGCAATTGTTCGAACACTAAATAAGAATAATAGTATCGCCAATGGAAAAAGAAGCAACGTGTTTTTTTGAAAATCATTTACCGTAAGTTCGGTTTTAGTATTAGCAGAATTTTTTGATAATAATTTAGAAGAAAGAATTGCAATTACAATACAAAATCCTAATGATGGAGTATATAAAAATCGTTCTGCCATGGTGGCTTCAATCAGGAAAAAAATATTGGAAACTAAAATTACCGTTCCAATGAAAAACAGAATCCCAAATGAAATCATATTCCGCACTTTTAATTTTAATATCGCATAAATAAATAATCCAGAAAAGATTAGCAAGGGAACAATTGCCTCCAAACTATTAAGTTTAACAATAGGAATTGTATTAAAAGAATAATCGAAAACTAAATGTATCGGAAAAAATAATAACCATAAATATTTTCCGAGAATGGATAGTGCAGTAGCAAACCTATCTAATGAACTTGTTGAGGCAAGCAGCGAATTATTGATTAACAACAATTGGAAATCGGTGCTGATTATTGTTCCTAGTACAAAATGTCGGATAATAAAAAAGATAATAATTACACCAATGAATGGAACCATTTTCAGCGCAATATTTTTCAAATCTAATTTTGTTGAACACCATAATACAAGAGGGAAAACACCAATCCAAGTAATAGAACTTTCCTTTGAAAGTAAACAGAGAAAATAAACAAATGCAGATATAATAATCCATTTCATTTGATTTGTTGAAACATATTTTAACAAAAAGTACACAGATGATAATCCAAAAAGTAAACTTAAAATTTCATCCCGACTTTTTATGTTTGCCACCACTTCGGTGTGTAGCGGATGAGCAATAAATAATAACGTAGCAACTAGTGGAATTAAAGGATGATACGCATGTAATATTTTTTTCATTACTGAAAATAAAACCACAGCTGTTAGTGCATAAAGCAAAATATTAATACTATGATTTAACAGTGGTTTTCCTGGTGCAATCTGCCATTCAATAGCAAACATCGCAACGGAAAGTGGTCGGTATAACCCTTCTTTACGATCCCAAAATCCTGCTCGATAAGGAGACGTGAAAATCTTTCCTAAGGAGCTAATTCCTCCCGTAGTAAATTTATTGCTTTTCAAAACAGTTCCATCATCAACAGTATAATCTGATTTGATAGTGTTTGCATAAAGCAAGAATGCAAAAACTGCAACAATAATATAAATCCATTTCTGTTGAATGGGCTTTACTTCCGGTTTATTATTTTTCGGTGTCGCGGGAATTGGTCTTTGTGATTTTTTCTGCACCTGTCAAAGATAGTAGATATTGAAATTCTATTGCAAATGAAAAAGGCTACCGGTGAGGGTAGCCTTTTTCAGAAATCTATATTTTAATTACTTGCAGCAATCTTTCATTTCGCCTTTGCATTGCATTCCATGCGCTTTGCATTGCTCCATGCATTCTTTAGAACAACCTTTTGAGCAATCATGATTTTTCATGTCACCATTCATTCCATGTTCTTTGCATTCTCCCATTTTTTCTTTCGAGCAACAATTGCCCATCATCGCTTTTGAGCAAGCATCATGTTTCATAGTGCATTTGCCATTTTCCATCTTTAAACAAGCAGAACTATCACATTTTCCTTCAGCAAGCCATTTATTGCAAGTTGCAGTATCGATTACACAGTTACCTGCAGAATCCATCTCACATCCCATTTTCATTTCGTGATCCATCGGACATTCCATCTTTGCTTTGTCCTTGCAACAACCAGAACCCATCATATCACCTTCGTCACCACCAGTTACAGCTATGTAAGGAGCGATAACCAATGACACGATCGACATTAATTTAATTAAGATATTCATGGATGGACCAGATGTATCTTTAAAAGGATCACCAACAGTATCACCCGTTACAGACGCTTTATGTGGTTCCGATTTTTTGTAAAACATTTCTCCATTAATCATTACTCCTTTCTCGAATGATTTCTTTGCATTATCCCAAGCACCACCAGCATTGGATTGAAAAATCCCCATCAATACACCGCTTACAGTAACTCCAGCTAATAAACCACCCAACACCTCAGGACCAAAAGTAAATCCTACTATTAAAGGTGTTATCAAAGCAATTGCACCAGGCATTAACATTTCACGTAGTGATGCTTTCGTAGATATTGCAACACATTTTTCATATTCAGGTTTTGCTTTGTATTCCATAATTCCTGGAATCTCACGAAACTGACGACGAACTTCTTGAACCATATCCATGGCTGCTTTACCTACAGCCTGAATACATAATGCTGAGAAAATAAATGGAATCATTGCACCAACAAATAATCCTGCAAGAACATTCGCCTTATAAATATCGATTGCATGAATACCCGCTATTCCAACGAACGCCGCAAACAATGCTAAAGATGTTAATGCAGCAGAGGCAATCGCAAATCCTTTTCCGGTAGCAGCAGTTGTGTTACCAACAGCATCTAAATTATCAGTACGCTCACGAACTTCTGGAGGTAATTGACTCATTTCCGCAATACCACCTGCATTATCAGCAATAGGACCAAAAGCATCAATTGCTAATTGCATCGCAGTAGTTGCCATCATACCTGCTGCAGCAATTGCAACTCCGTATAATCCTGCAAAATGAAAAGATGCCATAATACCAGCTGCTAACGTTAAAATTGGAACAACAGTTGATTTCATCCCAACCGATAAACCACCAATAATATTGGTAGCATGACCAGTTGAACTTTGTTGAATAATTGAATTTACTGGGCCTTTACCCATTGCAGTATAATACTCAGTAACGATACTCATTATTGCACCGACTACGGTTCCTACAATAATTGCCATGAACACGCCCATTTTCGTAAAAGTTACAGTGCGTAAAGTGATATCGCCATCAGGCAACATCCACATCACAACAAAGTAAGATGCTACAACAGTAATTAACATCGAAGCCCAATTACCGAGGTTTAAAGCGCTTTGAACATTTGATTTATCATCCTTAATAGAAACGAACCAAGTTCCAACAATTGAGAAGAGAATTCCTAAACCACATATTACCATTGGCAATAAAATTGGCGACATTCCTCCAAAATTATCTGTAACAGTAATTTCTTGTCCTAATACCATGGTAGCTAAAATTGTTGCCACATACGAACCAAATAAATCGGCTCCCATACCTGCAACATCACCAACATTATCACCTACATTATCTGCAATAGTTGCAGGATTACGAACATCATCTTCAGGAATTCCAGCTTCTACTTTACCAACAAGGTCAGCTCCAACATCAGCAGCTTTTGTATAGATACCACCGCCTACACGAGCAAACAATGCTATCGACTCAGCACCTAAAGAGAATCCAGTAAGTACCTCAATAGAAGTTCTAACGGTATTGGCACCTAATCCAGCAAAAATGTTTAGGAATGCAATGAATAATCCTCCTAAACCAAGTATTGCTAAACCAGCAACACCTAAACCCATTACGGTTCCACCTGTGAAGGATACTTTTAAAGCTTGTTTTAAACTTGTACGAGCAGCTTGAGTTGTACGAACATTCGCTTTGGTAGCGACTTTCATCCCAATATATCCAGCTGTAGCCGAAAATACTGCTCCAATAATAAAGGCGATTGCAATGATCCAACTCGAGTGGATTTCTTTACCATTCACCTCGTGAATAGTTCCAGAATACGCTAATAAAATAGCTGCGAATGTTACGAAAATACCGAGTACTTTCCATTCTGCTTTTAGAAATGCCATAGCGCCATCGGCAATGTAGCCTGCCAGCTCTTGCATCTTTGCATCGCCAGCGTCTTGTTTACTTACCCATGCTGATTTGATGGCCATTACGATTAGACCGATGATACCAAGTACGGGAATTAGATAAATTAAATTTTGCATAAAACTCAAATTTTTAGGGCTGCGAAGGTAGTTGTTTTGAACAAAGAGGACAAATTATCACTTCCTAGCATATTAATACTAAGATAATTAGAATCAGAACTTTAGCCTATTAACTGTTTATAAGCCAAAATCCTAAGAGGGGATTTTATACGTATTGAGTCCGAAATGGTTATCGTTTAAGCGTTTTAAAAAGAGTAAGTCGCTAATCCGTTTTTAACTATTGTTGATTAAAAAGACACAATATTGATGTGCCTTTAAAAATAATTGGAGAAAGATTAGACTTTAGGAACATAAATCTAATTTTTCCGTAATATTTGTTCTCTTAATAAGCATTATGATCGTATTAAAATTTGGTGGAACATCGGTTGCCGATGCCCGTAATATTCAAAAAGTTGGAAATATAATTGCCCAACGTCTTAAAAAAAATAAGAAAGATAAGATTGC
>JAYVOC010000042.1:0-31170 GCA_043758125.1 Bacteroidota bacterium
AACATTTGATGACCATCCCGGACGCAATGTCATTGCAAACAACCATGCAACAACAGTGTGAACAGAAATTGCAACAGGAAGAATAATTGCAGTCATGATAGTCATGCATCGTTCTAATATTTTTTTTTGTGCTTCTGTTCCTTTCCAACCAGCTGCCATAAAATGATATAATTTTTTTCTCCACGATGAAACAGTTGTCAGCTTATCGCGCAAACGCGCCATGTCAGGAATCATCGGGAGATATAAATAAATTGAACTGCCAATGAAATAGGTTAAGATTGCAATGAAATCCCAAACGAGCGGCGACTGAAGGCGCCCGTGAAAAATCATATTCAACACTCTTTCTGGACGACCCATATCAATTATCGGCATGATAGCGGCAAACAGCAATGATGAAAATGTAATTGCTTCCGCCATTCGTGTTATCGGGTATCTCCATTCTGCTCCCGTGAGGCGAAGTATTGCCGACATTAATGCACCGACATGACTAATGCCAATGAAGAAAATAAAAATAGCAATGTATAATCCCCACGAAACATAATCACGCATTGCAGTAACTACTAAACCTTGTTGTAGTTGAATAATGTATGAAAATATTCCTGCAAAAAAAATCAGCAACAAAATTCCAATCCATATTTTTTGTTTCAGTGAAGTATGAGTGATGCTTCTGAACACATCTCCTTCAAGTTGCGCTTCTGAATTATGAATTGATATATTTATTTCTTTATCCACCACGACTTATTTTGAATTAAGATTTGTATTTACATCAGTCATATCAGGTACGGGATACTGCCTGTTTACAGGAGGTAAATAATAAACACGCGGTTTGGTACCGAGTTCTTCCATAAAACGATA
Source organism: Bacteroidota bacterium (assembly GCA_043758125.1). Taxonomy (GTDB): domain Bacteria; phylum Bacteroidota; class Bacteroidia; order AKYH767-A; family OLB10; genus JANXSD01. The sequence goes on from JAYVOC010000042.1 coordinate 856, forward strand.
CGCACTTTTATCTTCGAGCAATTGCGACAGCGCAACAGTTTCTCCTGATTTATTTGTTACTGCATCTTCATTCTCATCACCAAAATAAATTGCATCCATCGGGCATCCTGTAACACATGCAGGCAATTTATTTTCACGAGCCATGTGAGGACAGAAATCACATTTCTCCACACAACCTTTTTTACTTTGAAAAACATGCTCAATAGAATTACCTACTTCTATTACTTTAGGTTTAACAGGTTCGTCCCAATTAAATATTCTTACAGAATACGGGCACGCTGCAATGCAAAAACGGCAACCAATGCAACGGTCGTTATCAACTGCAACAATTCCATCTTCGCGTTTGAAGGTTGCATCAACCGGACAAACTTTTGTACACGGAGGGTCATCGCAATGGAAACATGGTTTTGGAAAAAAGTACGGAGCTTCCGCTGGAGCATCCTGCATTTTTATTACTTCAATCCATTCTTTTGTCGGAGGAAGAAAGTGCATTTTGTTACATGCTTCCGTACACTTGCCGCAACCATCGCACTTGGCAAGGTCAATCACCATCACGAATTTTTTTCCGGGAATTCCTATTCGCGCTCCTGCATTGTCCACTTTTGCTTCGTAATTTATATGCGAACTGTCAACAGCTGTCAACTCTCCATTGGGAGAAAGCATCACAATTTTTTTTCCTGTCAGCTCGTGCACATTTTCATCTGCGGAAAGTTTTTTGAATCCCAATCCTGCTGCTGCAACACCGGCAGTGACAGCAGTTAACATTCCTACTTTCAGAAATTTTCTGCGTGGATTGTTTTCTTCTTTTTCCATAGAAATATTTTTTGAAGATTAATTTTTATCAGTAAATATTTCAATTTAATTATGCTATGTAATTTCTTTACTCATTCTGTCTATTGCAGAATGATACACTAATTCAAAATTTTTATTCTTTAAATATTCAGTAAGTTCAGGCTTCAACGCTGCTGCCTTGTCAGATAATGTCATTGTAACTTTATGATGTTCCTGATTATTGGGGTCAGCTTTCTTTTTTCGTATCACATCAATAAAATCATCCATCCATTTTCCATAACGCAGCATAAACTCTTGTTGTTTGGGATTTAGTTTAAGAACTTCTGCTTTGTCAATGAAGGCAGAAAAAACATTGGTACTTACCAAAACAGTTCCGGCAGTTATGCCGACAACACGAAGAAAATTTCTTCTTGAATTTTGTTCTGCTGTATATTTTAATTCTTCCATATTATATTTTCTTTGCTTTCACAGTGTGAACATACACATATTGGAATAGTTGAAAAATGACAATGGTCTGTACATAACATGATTTTGGTCATGTTGCATGATACTCATCCCGATGTTCTCGGTAGCGTACAACCAACTCTTTAATTTTCTCTTTTGCCTGTTCTCGGGTCTTTTTACTATAAAAGTGACCAAACATTCCATTTTGAGGGTAGAAATTGGGACGTTCTCGGGGCTGAAAATCAAAATGTTGAAAATTATTATCCTGGTAGGGTGCAGTGGCTGATTGCCGCTCTTTTCCAAGCCTTTGGTCTTGCTGTGGGTTTTTGAGCGGTGGCTTATCCTGATGGATCTTACGTTACAGCGAAATTTGTTGTGATAGCAGTTGGAACAGGATTACAGGAAAACAAAAAATATGCGCTAGAAATTTTTCCGAATCCAACAAATAATTTTCTTACAATAAAATGTAATAACGAAAATCATCTACCGCAAAAAATTGAAGTCTTGAATCTCCTTGGCGAACATTTATCAATCTCCTCAAAGACAAATGGCAATACTCTTATCTTAGATGTCACATCATTAAATGCAGGAGTTTACATGCTCTTGATTACGCAAAATGAGCAGTTGATCACAAAGAAATTTGTGAAAGAATAAAGTTGTTCATACTTCAAATAGAATATAAAATTAAAAATATATTTTTAGAAAACGAACCTGCAAAATTTGAACTGAAATCTGAAAATGATTTTATGAAAAATAATTTTGAGTAGAAATTTTTTGACTAACAAGCTCATTAAAAAGAAGCAATAACACATTGAATTCTCAAAATTTCATACGTTTCTCATTTAGTATTTTTTGAATGAACTGCCTTCTTTGGAAAACAATGGTGCTTTAATTCTTTGCTAGTTTGATGATGAGAATCATTAGTTTTGGAATCTATTTCAATAAATAAATTATAGGTAGCCAATTATAGCATTAAAATCTGTTATATTTGTTTAATAATATTGTTTTTAGACGTGATAAAAATGTAATCTCACTGTTTGAGACCATTGTTACCCAAATCTAATAATCTTTGGCGACTTTCAAAATAGGTTGTTGAATAATCAAATGTTGATATGTAGCTTTTAAAAAGTCAAATAAATTTTATTTTTTTAAATAAATACCAATGAACAAAGGTGGACCAATTATTATAATCGAAGATGATGAGGATGATAGAGATTTCCTTAAGGAAATATTTGAAGTGCTGAATTATGAAAACGAAATTATTTACTTTGAAGATGGAGAAAGCGCACTTGAACATTTAACAAACGAACCGTTTGAACCATTCCTTATTATTTCTGATATTAACATGCCTAAATTAAATGGAATTCAATTAAAGGAAAAAATTCAAAACAATGAAAATCTAAGATTAAAATGTATACCGTATTTGCTCTTTACAACAAGTGCCAATCAACAGCATGTTATTGATGCGTATTCAAAATCAGTACAAGGCTTCTTCGTCAAACCAAATAACATGGAAAAATTATTTGAAATAATTAAAAAAATAGTTGAGTACTGGCAAGAATGTGAATCTCCAAATTTTATTAAGTAAGCAATAGTATTTATATTATCTTTTTTAAAAAAGTGTAATAAACTAACTTTGATACGGAATTTAAAATGTTGAGCTTCTTAGATGGTGAAGAAACATAAAAAAAGAGGAAGCGAATAATTTCATTCTAATAATTGTACCTTCATTCTCGTATTTTATTTAAATGCATATTGTCAATGGGAACTATATGTTTTTCGTTATCAAAATTTCCTTAACTTTACTATAAAGTTCAATCATGAAAAAAGTAATAGTTGTACTATTTATTTTCCTATTAAATAATATTTCTGGATACGCACAAAATCCAAGTCCGGCACTCGTTGGCTATTGGCAAAACTGGAACGATGTAAATTCACCTTATATTCCAATCGATCAAATTGACTCGAGATATAATATCGTTGATGTTGCTTTCGCTGTTCCTCAATCTGGTACTGATTATCTTATGCAATTTATTCCTGACCAAGGATCGGTATCAACTTTTATCTCGAAGATTCAGCTATTACAAAATCAAGGAAAAAAGGTGATCATAAGTATTGGAGGTGCAACGGCTCCGATATCTTTAAATACGATTACTGAACGTGATTCATTTATTAGTTCGATGAATCAAATTATTAATACCTACAATTTTGATGGAATCGATATTGATTTTGAAGGAAGTTCAATTGCTGTGAGTGGAGGAACTATTGCATTGCCTACGGATCCGATTATTATCAATCTTATTTATGCAATTAAACAAATCATGAGCGATTATTATTCGGTTCATTCTAAAAGATTGCTTTTAACAATGGCTCCTGAAACTGCTTTTGTGCAAGGTGGGATGTCGGCTTATGGAAGTATCTGGGGCGCTTATCTTCCGGTGATTGACGCGTTACGAGATTCGTTGGAAATCTTGCATGTGCAACTCTACAATAGTGGAAGCATGTATGGAATTGATGGCAACGTATACACTCAAGGAACAGCTGATTTTATTGTAGCAATGACAGAAGCTGTTATACATGGTTTTAATACTGCAGGAGGAATGTTCGTAGGTCTTCCAGCTGACAAGGTTGCAATAGGACTTCCAGCGTGTTCTAATGCCGCAGGAGGTGGCTTTGCAGATACTACAACAGTACAACTAGCAGTTAATTATTTGCGAGGTACTGGTTCAAAACCGGGCACCTACACTTTGTCTCAAGTTGGCGGGTATCCCACTTTGCGCGGATTGATGACGTGGTCGATTAATTGGGATGCAGTAAATACTTGTGCAACTACCTATCAATTTGCACAAAATTATTCGAGTATATTTGGTTTGAGTACTTCGTTAATTGATTTGCCAGAAGCGAATTCAACTTTTAAATTATTTCCCAATCCTTCAAACGAAAATATAGTTATTACTATTCCAGCATTTAATGATAAGCCTATGGAATTAAAAATTTATAATTCTTTTGGTGAATTAGCTAGAGTAGTAATGATTAGTAATAAAAGTACAACATTAAACATTTCGACTTTAATAAACGGTATTTATTGCATTGGCGTAAACAATCAATTGAAAAAATTCATTAAGAATTAAATTTGATTTGTTATCTTAAAAATATATTATATTTGTTAAATCAACAAGTGATCCACATGAAAAAACTACTACTACTAATTTGCTTTACCTTAAGTATTCTTAATTCTTATGCTCAAACTACCATTACAGTTATGGATAGCATTATTTTCTATGATGGTTATGCAGCAATTATTACAAATCCTCCTCCTCCAGCAGGTGTAATTAAGCACCGAAATGATTTATTTGCTAGAAAACTTACGACTGCAGAGATTGCTTCAATTGGTACTACACTTCAAATGAAAGTATTAATTAAAGCGTTATGTGATAACTATGATCGTATTGGAAATGTTAATTTGGCATTGGTACCAACAGGAGCTACAACTTATAATCCTGATAGTGTAAATAGAATTGAACTAGGAAGATTTATTACCCCTTTTATGAATAAGAATATTCAACCTGATTCAGTTCCATATATATTCAACATTGATAACGTTGCTCAACTTTTGAAAGATACTACCTTAACAAATAATTTTGATATCTGGATTGAATTAGCAGTTTTTGGTGTTCCTTATGCTGCACAAACACAAATAGCAGGTTGCTCTGGACGTAACGATGTGTTTAAGGGGAAGCTTACATTTATCACTAATACTGCGTCACCAAATCAAAATACTAATGTATTGACACCATTATTTTTCAATAATAATTTTAATAACTATCAAGCTGGAGCGACGGATACTATTGGATTAACAACAAAGAGCATCACGTTTAATGTTGCAAATAATTTATCTGATGCTGCTTTTTTCCTTATCACTTCTAACCATGGTTCAAATACTGGTGGAGAAGAATATATTAGAAGATTTCATTATGTTTATTATGATAATGCATTAAAACTTACTTATAAGCCAGGACGATTAACTTGTGAGCCTTTCCGTCAATACAACACGCAAGGTAATGGAATCTATGGTTCTTCCCCTCAAACTAATCAACAGTGGCAATCATTCAGTAACTGGTGCCCTGGAGATGTGATCGATATTCGCCGTATTAACCTAGGCGCTGTTACCGCCGGTAATCATACTTTTTTGATACGAGTGCCATCTGCAATTTTTACAGGAGCTCAGGGAAATTTCCCACTGTCAGTTTATTTTCAAGGTAGAACTTCTGGTTTAGTTGCTGGGATATTTGACCATGGCGAGGAAAATGATTTGTTCTCAATTTACCCGAATCCTTCAAATGCGGATTTTACTATTGAAACAAACACATTTCGACTGAAAGAAATTAATGTTTATAATATTCTTGGAGAAGAAATCATTCATGTAATGAATCCAAATCCACTTAAAGAAACGTTGCAGATGGCTAATTTTTCAAATGGATTATATGTAATACATATCGTTACAGACGAAGGACGTTTCATCAAAAAATTACAGGTTCAGCATTAAGATTATTGAAGAAAAAATAACAAGTTTATTGGACTAACTAATATTTAGTATTGCTATTATTCAATTGCTCTCCTAATTCATAACTAAGAAGTGGAATATCGCATATCTGACAAATTTCGCATTTTGATTTGTTGATCCATCTATCACGTTCATTGTAATCAATCTTGTTAAGAATCTTTGGTGTAAATAATTTTTGTTGTAATGATAGCTTAGCAAGTACAGGATTATTGTAAAGGTATTTGATTGCTCGTAGTGGTTCTTGCAACATTGCTTCAGAGCCAATTGGGTAGCAAGTTAATAATCTTACGCATGCCATATCGAGATTTTGTGATAATGCAATGTCATCTAAAATATCAATATCACAACTATAACCTCCAATAAATACATCACCTCCCCATTCGTTATCTAACGAGAAATTTAAGAACCTTGATTTAGTATAAAGCAATAATTTTTTTCCTGAAAGGATTTCATTTCCCCTGTAAATATTCCATTTTTTATTTCGATACTCGATATTGAAATAATTCATTTCATTGATGTCATCTAGTCGAATAACAAAATCAATTTGCGATAATATTTCTTCGGTAAAAACTCGACCAGCATGAGGAATATGTTTTATTAATTTCTCCAATATAATATCACCCATTCCTGGTTCCGCAAATTCTTCTTTGTTAGCTTCAATAATCTCTTCAGCATACATATCGTTGATTAAATGATTGAGAGAGTTATTGATAAGTTGATCGTGATAAGGAGATTTTTTTATGAAAACACCATCTTTAAATTGATCATGAGGGTACATTACAATTAACTCGAAAGTAGGATTTGGATCGTAGTATTTTTTGTAATAATCTAATAATGTTTCTCGTGGAAATTTAAGATCATTAATCCACTTAGTTTTGTGATTTAATAAAATAAAGCCAGGAGCAAAGGGCAGCACTTGTAATGGATTTAAATCATGAACTAAGCGACACCAATTGTGAACAAATTTTTGCTCGCGTATTAAACCAATTTCATTATCATTTTTTGAGGGGTGATGTACCATGTTTGGAAAATATCCAGCTCCTCCTAACCCTACAAATAAATAGTCGATCTTCTTCCAGCGTTTGTTGATTTCAGCAATAAATAATCGAACAATATTTTCGTGATGTGAATTTAATGCATCATTTAAATCGACTAAAACTTTTCCATTACTTTCAAGGATCATAATTGTATCCATAGAGGTCGTTAGAAAAGTAATATTTGTATTAGCGGTAATAGCGTATTCCTTATAACTTACAGCCTCATTAACATCGTTGAAACCAAGTTCGTTTAAGTAACCATGAATTCCTGCTTGCCATAAATAAGGGTAATAAACTTTAGCATTTTTTGGTAATAAACTCAATGATTGTTGATGTAAATGATCTTCATGTCCATGAGAAATCATAATATGATCAACGGTATTTAGTATGTCGGTGTTTAGCGGCTTTGGGAAAAGTTGCCATTGATTACAATAAGCAGAGCCATTGAACCAAGGATCAAAAACAATACGCGCATCTCCTGTATCAACAAATATGCAAGAATGACTAATGTATTCAACTTTCATAAAAATGATATTAAATTATTTAAACATTTATGTAATTTGCCAATCAACAACTCGAACACAAGAATTAAGCAACGATAAAATTGTATGTTTATTGTTTAAATTTTAAAATGGGCAATTTAATGAGGATCTATTTAGCGTTTAGTAAAAACTCCGATAAAGCGCAAATAGCTTTTCGAGTTGATGTTCTTGTAATTTACAACGTGCAGTATTTCTGTTTTTAAATTTACTTGTTCTAGGATCCTTCTTTTGAGTGTTTTTACATCATAATGTCTTGAGAAATGTTGGTTTGAATTTCCATATCTAAATTGCGCATGCATATCTTCCTTAATATTCGGACAATAACACTTAAGCATATTTGAAATCGGATCAAGATTGATTGTATATTCTGATGCAAGGTATAGAGGTAAAACAATACATACTCCTCCTGGTTTTAAAATGCGTTCCGCTTCAATGAAGAAGTCAATGTCATTTGTTCCTTCAAAATGTTCTAGCGTACAATGCAATGTTATTCCATCAATACTATTGCTCTCAAATGGTAGCTTCGAAGCATTACCACCGATGAGAAAATTATTTAATTCATCTAGGTAAATTAAATCTTGTGCATAAGAATTATTTACATCATAATGATTTCTAATGATGTTGTAAAATGGTGAATTTGCTGCACCAATATCAATAATGGTTTTAGCATTATTTGGTTGCAAGAGTTCAATGGACACAAAATGCTCTAATGCTTATTCTATAAAGCTATCCGATTTTACAATACCATTATTAAAATATTCGGATGGATATTTCACTTCTAGTAAATATTGATTAAATTTTTCTGCATCAATAGTATATGGCGCAATATCGATGCAATGTTTTATTAATTCTTTAACGATAGTGCTGTCAAGTAATGGATTTGTTTCCTGCTCCATTCGGATGTGACCGACAGTAATTCTACGTCCATGAATTTTTTTTCTGATAAATGGATTGAAATGAAGTGTAAGGTGTAGTAAATAATGAATCTTTTGATAAATAGGTCGAAAGAATTTTCTTGAAAGATTTATCATTTGAAAAAATATAAATTAGTTATTCTGTAAATGATAATGAATACACTTTTGGTGCATTTTCGGATATGTTTTCATCTACAGAAAGTAATTCCATTTGGTTAAGTTTTTAAGTTCAGATGACTAAACTAATGAAAAATACTTAACCTCCACTTTTAATTGTTAGATCATAAACTTTATAATCTGAAAAATTGACAAGTACCTAGTTCCCTAAAAACATTTTTTTGGTAAGAGTGAACCCGTTATTTAGAACTTGAACAAGATATATTCCATTATTAAAATTCGAAGTATTTAAGTTCAATTCTTTTTCACCAACATTAATTATTTTACTTGATAATTTACGTCCAGTAATATCATAAACATTAATTGTTGATGCAGCAGTTAATGCTTCGCTAAATGTTATTTCTAAATTATGTTGTGTAGTATTGGTTATCATCGAAATTCCATTTGTGGCGTTATGATCTTCTAATCCAGTAAGAGAACTTGCCAACCAAATTGTTAAATTCATTAATAGTTTCTGATGATTTCCTGCTGCATCCGTAATGTAGCCATCATATAAAACATCGTTGTTATCACCAGTTCCATCGTCGGGAGGAGAGCTATCGCCGAAGGCAGCAACTTTACCAGCACCGTATAATGCAGTTGCAACTAATACATTTTGGTTGCCTTGTAGGCTTGTACTTTTCCAAACAAATCCTTTAACAGAATTATTCGCTATGGGATCCATTGTAATAGAAGTACCACTACTCCATAACACTTGAGTAACATTTCCTGCTGATCCGTTTATGATAGGGTTAGTGGGTGTTGATTTTACATTCGTACTTGCATTAGAAAAAGAAAGATTATCGAATGAAATTCCAAATGGATTTGAAACAACTCCGTTATTTGTGAAAAAGTCATCCCATATTTGTGGTGAATCTATTCCATCATTATTGCGATCTGATGACGCGTGATCAGATATCATAAACAAACTTCCACCACTTTGAACAAAGTTTAACAACGCTGTTTTTTCAGAACTCGAAAAAATAATATTGGGTTCGCAAACAATAAAAATTTTATAGTATGATAAATCTTGAATATTAATTAAACTTCCAAATGTGATTTGTCCATTGTAAGGAAGTGTTTCTACTTGGTATCCTTTATTCGCACAATCAATTGCCCAATGTGATAAGCCGCCAGTCCAGTAGGTTTCGGGTGTACTTGCAGTAATACCACTTTGTGCTGGAATTGGAAATCTTGAAGGATTCGATTCATTACCCGTTCCTGCAATCGAAGGACCAGTATTACAGCCAATATTATAGGTGCTCGCATCAATTACCCAATCAGCATTTCCTGACATTTCAGATTTTGTAGCATCGAAGAGAATTTTAATGACCTGTGATTTCGCAAATGAATGCGCAAATAATAATAATATAACAACGAGAGTATTTTTTAATTTCATGTTTCAAAAATACAACGAATTAATGATTTTTAAGATGAATTCTAAGTAAGGAATAATTTTACATGACATTCTATAATAATGAGCAAAAAATTTCGATTATGAACTTGTATTCACTTAATTTGTAATCTCAATAAAAACTTTCTCCTATTTCATCTTTTATGCAAAAAATTACAATAGTTGGTTCTGGTCTGGTGGGTTCGTTATTGTCAATTTACCTCGCAAAACGTGGTTATCAGGTCAACGTTTATGAAAGAAGAGCTGATTTGCGTACGAACCGTATTTCTGCAGGAAGATCAATTAACCTTGCGCTAAGTGATCGCGGTTGGAGAGGGCTGGCAGCAATAGGTATTGAGCAAGAGATTCGAAAAGTTGCCATTCCAATGAATGGAAGAATGATGCATTCGGTAGATGGGAAACTTACGTATCAGGCGTATGGCAAATCCGGACAAGCAATAAATTCCGTTTCTCGTGGTGGATTGAATTGTGTTTTGATGGATATTGCAGAACAACATGGTGTAAAGATTCATTTTCAACAACGTTGTACGGGTATTGATTTAAAAACTGCAACTGCCTATTTTGAAGATGATGAACAAAAAAAATCAGAAGTACAATCTGATCGAATTTTTGCAACTGATGGCGCTTTTTCTGCTGGAAGATTACAGATGCAATTGAGTACAGATCAGTTTCAATATTCACAAAGTTATTTGGAGCATGGTTACAAAGAGTTAACGATTCCACCAACTAAAGATGGTGAGTATGCAATGGATCCAAATGCATTACATATTTGGCCACGATCAGCATACATGATGATTGCATTACCAAATTTGGACAAGAGTTTTACTTGCACATTATTTTTTCCTCACAAAGGTGAGCCTTCTTTTGAATCATTAAATACAGAAAAGAAAACAATGAATTTCTTTAACACGATGTTTGCGGATGCTGTTCCTATGATGCCAACATTGAAAGAAGATTATGCAAACAATCCTTCATCATCTTTAGTAACGGTTCGTTGTTTTCCTTGGAGATTTAGCGATAAAGTTTTATTGCTTGGTGATGCTGCACATGCTATTGTTCCATTTTATGGACAAGGCATGAATTGCGGTTTTGAAGATTGCGTTGTGTTAAATGAATTGATGGATTTGCATGGCGAAAATTGGGAAATGATTTTTAGTGAATGTGAACGATTACGAAAGCCTGATGCAGATGCAATTGCTGAGTTAGCATTAAATAATTTTATTGAGATGCGTGATAAGGTAGGACAAGAATCATTTTTATTGCAGAAGAAGATCGAAGCATGGTTTAGTGAAAAACATCCTGATAGATGGACGCCGTTGTATACGATGGTGAGTTATAGTCCGCAGATTCGGTATAGCGAAGCGTTGCGCGAAGGGAAAAAGCAAGAGGCAATCATGCAACAAATTATGGCGATGCCTGATATCAAAGAGCAATGGAGTTCAAATCATGTAGAAAATAAAATTTTGGAATTGCTTATGTAATTTCAATGTATATTTTGGCGTCGAATGTTTATACATCAATGAATAATTTTTTTGTCGACCCTGAAGGGGTCGAATGTTTTCGTCAACGAATTTTTTAGCGGGAGAAGATTTTTTTTTCGACCCTGAAGGGGTCGAATAGCCATAGCAAACGGAGGAAGATTTTTTGTCGACCCTGAAGGGGTCGAATGTTTATTGAATCATTTTTTTTTTGCGTGAGGGATAGCAGTGAAAAGCCCACAGCCATGAAGTTTGGTTTTTCACCAATACTACATGGCGAGGACTTGCAACGTATAGCCAGACCCAAATTTTGGTTTTTCACCAAAAATTGGGTCACGCCCAAAGGAATCAAAATTTTTTAAAGATTAACTTTTTCCAAAATTGCTTTTGCTTCATCGAGTGCGCGACGAACATGATTACGTACTTGAAAAACGCGTGACAATAATTTATTCACCTTCGCATCGGGAGCTTCAGATTCTATTTCATCGATCCATAAAACGGTGCCACTCATTCCGAATGTATCAAGAGGTGTTCTAAATTCTACTGTTGATTTTAAAATCGCATCTGCATCGTTATTGGAAATCGCATCATCTAAATTTTTCATCATCATCGGAAAGTCTTCAACATATTTGTACAATGTTTTTGATGCTAATTTTGATTCTCCATTAACTTTCTCTGCAAAAACATCTGCGCGAATTAAAATTAATTCTACCGTTGAAAGGCGCGTTGTTAAATTTAATATTTCTTTCGTTGGCGGTACTGAAATTGCTTTCGCAACAACTTTTTCTGTCGGAGAAACAGGAGTTATTATTTCAGAAACATTGTTTTTTATTTCTTGTTTCTCAACACTAATTTTCGGCGCACTTTCTTTTCGTTGAATAGCAACTGGAGGCGCTGAATTTAATCGTTGCACTTTTCCATTTAACAAAAAAACTAAAATCAATAAAATCAAAATACTGAAGCCCATGATCCAAATCAAACGATCATTATTGTCGGGACTTTTCGTTACTTCTTCTGGCTTAACAGGTGCTGCTTGCAGATCAATTTTATTTTGCAACGTCGTATTAATTTTCTTTAACGAATCCATTGCAACTTGAAACATTACTTTATTTAAACTATCGCTAATTTTATTCGCTTCGCTTTGTGCTGCCATTGCTGATTTAACATTTCCATTTGCGAGATGCCAGTTGGAATACGCTTCATAGCTACGACGGAGTTCTTCGCCACGAGCATATTGCGATGCCCATGTCATTGCAGAATCTAAAAATTTTGCTGCAGGCTTTAATTTCTTTTGTTCTTGTAAATAAGTTGCAGTCCAAATAGCAGCTTTAATTTTACTTGAAGCATTGATGGCAGAAAGTGGTTGTGAAATGATCGTGTCTAAAGTTTGATAGGCGGGTAAAGGCTTGCCCGATTTCCAACTCTGAACGGCTCTTGTAAGCTGCTCTTTCAACAAACTATCGGGTAGCGAACCATCCGCTGATTGCGCATAAATGTGCCCACAAAAGAGCGTAAGAAAGACAGCCGTAATTAGTGCAAAGAGAGAAAATGTACGTGGAAGAGGAGAAGAATAATTTATCATAACGGTGGCAAAAATAGTCACTCTAGGCCATCTTTAGCATCAATTTTTAATAAGTCGGTTATCGTGTTTTTAACAACATTAGTTAACTAACTAGTAATTAGTATTTCTAGAAAATCACCAAAATACCTTTGAACAAAATTGTAGGGATAAATCACAGCAAAAGCTCTCATCTTTTCCGTACGTTTGCAGCCAATATTCCTAATTCAATGTCAAGTACTACTCTTAAACAGCAGGCCATTTTTCCGGTATCACAAATGGCGGAGCATCTTATCGGTTCTGAAATTATCAAACTGGCAAATGAAGTTAACGAACGAATAAAGAAAGGTGAGAAAATTGCAAATCTCACTATTGGCGATTTTGATCCTACCGTTTTTCCGATTCCTGTTAAATTGCGTGATGAAATTATCAAGGCATATGAAGAAGGGCATACCAATTATCCTGTTGCGAATGGGATGTTGGAACTTCGTAAAGCAGTTGTAGAATATGTTTCTCGTAATCAGAAATTAGATTATGTTGCAGATGAAATTTTAATTGCAGGAGGAGCGCGACCTTTAATTTATGCAATCTATGCAACGTTACTTGATCCAGGTGATAAAGTTATTTATGCTATTCCATCGTGGAATAATAATCACTATTGTCATTTGTTTAGAGCGGAAGGGTTGCAAGTAGAAGCATTTCCTGAAGATAATTTTATGCTTACCGCTGATTCAATAAAACCATTTATTAAGGAGGCGAAATTGTTGGCGTTATGCTCGCCACAAAATCCTACGGGTACAGTTTTTACTAAAGAGCAGTTGCAAGCAATATGTGATTTAGTGATAGCGGAAAATATGCGTCGTGGTGTTGATGAAAAACCATTGTATGTAATGTATGATCAAATTTACAGCGCACTTACTTATGGTGATGTTGAACATTTTGATCCTGTAACATTATGTCCTCAGTTACGCCCGTATACTGTGTTTGTAGATGGTTTATCGAAAGCATTTGCTGCTACAGGAATCCGTGTGGGTTGGTCGTTCGGACCAGCAAATATTATTGATAAGATGAAATCGATTTTATCGCATATAGGCGCTTGGGCACCGAAAGCAGAGCAGATTGCTTCTGCAAGATTTATGAACGACATCAATGCGTTAGATGCGTATATGTTGAACTTCCGTAAAGAAGTAGAAGAGCGTTTGCGAAATATTTATAATGGATTTGAAGCATTGCGTACAGAGGGATTTGCTGTTCGTTGTATTGAACCGATGGCAGCCATATATCTTACCATTCAATTTGATTTGAAGGGAAAGAAAAAGAAAGATGGAAGTGTCATTCAAACTACGGAAGATATTACTGCATTTATTTTAGGCGAAGCGAAGATGGCGATCGTTCCCTTCTCTGCCTTTGGTGCATCAAAAGAATCTACTTGGTACCGACTTTCTGTTGGGACATGTAAGAAAGAACAAATTACAGAGATGATTGCTCAACTTCGTGCTGCATTAAATTTACTTCAGTAAAATAAAGTATTGAAAAATAAATTTGTTTGTACGATTACGATTACGATCGGAATGAAAAAAAAATAGAATCACGTATAACATCCTTGTTAAATTTTTTATATGAAAAATAATTATTGTGTGATCATGGCAGGAGGAATCGGAAGTCGTTTCTGGCCGATGAGTCGCAATGCACGTCCTAAACAATTTCTGGATATTTTAGGAACAGGAAAAACGTTGATTCAACAAACGTATGAGCGCTTTCTAAAAATTTGTCCGAAAGAAAATATCATCATCGTTACGAATGCTGATTATATTAAATTAGTGTTGGAACAATTGCCAGATCTAAAACCTGATCAAGTATTAGCGGAACCTCGTCGTAGAAATACTGCACCGTGTATTGCTTATGCTGCGCAGAAAATTTTGTTGCGAAATCCAAATGCGAATATGGTTGTTGCACCTTCTGATCATGTGATTTTAAAAGAAGAAGCGTTTACCGATGCTATTTTAAAGTGCTTTGAATACACAAAAGAGCAAGATTCATTGCTTACGCTTGGAATTAAACCTAGTCGTCCAGATACGGGTTATGGTTACATTCAATTTATTGATGATAAAACAGAAGTTTCTAATAAAGTTTCGAAGGTAAAAACGTTTACAGAGAAGCCTGATTTAGAGATGGCGAAATTCTTTTTGCAAACAGGAGAGTTTTTATGGAATGCAGGAATTTTTATTTGGAATGTGCAAGCAATTTTGAAGGCGATGAAAGAACATCTTCCTGAGATGGATGCTATTTTTAGTGAAGGAATTAGTTTGTACGATACGCCGGCGGAAGAAGAATTTATTCGCAAAGCTTATGAGCAATGTACAAATATCTCTATCGATTTTGGAGTGATGGAAAAAGCAAAAAATGTTTTCGTAATGAGTTCGGAATTTGGATGGAGCGATTTAGGAACTTACGGTTCTTTGTATGAACATGTGCATCATGATGAGCATAAAAATGCAATTGTTGGCAAGCAAGTAATGACGTACGACACTTACAACTGCATCGTGAATGTTCCCAAAGATAAACTTGTTGTGTTGCAAGGATTAGATGATTATATCGTTGTTGAGTCGGATCATATTTTATTGGTTTGTCGTAAAACGGATGAGCAACAGATTCGTCAGTTTGTGAATGATGTAAAATTAAAAAAGGGAGAGAAGTTTTTATAGACTTTTAGCAACTTTTGTATTCAATATTCTGGAAATAATAATTACTGTTTCATTGATAATGCAAGGATTTGTATTGACTGATTAACGCTAAACTTTTTTTGCTGCAAAACTATTTTTCAATTGATCTTTTAATTTCTCACTACCATCAATTTTTGTGTAGCGATGCTTCTAGCTGAGCGAATGACACATTGATATAATCCATCTTCTAAAAATGTTAAACTGAAATTTTGAATGCTACTCCATTGTGGAAGTGGTTGCATAAAAACAATCTTTCCATTCATATCATATACTTCAAAAATTCCTTTCTGATTTTGAGGTAAAAGATATACAATTTTAATATTTCCATTTGATGGATTTGGACTCAATTTAAAATTTTGAATTTCATTTCCATGCTCTTGTAACCCTACATGTGGAAGTGAATCGCAAGGGCTTCCAATTACCGGACCGAGATAATAATTAGGGTGATATACATTATTTCTGTAAATGTAACACGGCATTCTTAATGCATGTTGATGAAAATCACAAGCCATTCCTTCACTATCTGGTTGATTGATGTAGTGGAAATCTATTGCTGTACCACCTGGGCTAATGTAAATCTTACCATTTGCAGCTAAGTAGCCATACCAAAAATCAGGACAATTAAAATTATATGGATAACAGTAATTGTCTTTAACAGCGATTGTATCAAGGCTTGCAGCAATATTCGTTGTATCAGTATTTACTTGAAATAATGTACGAAAAGTTCCAAAATAAACGTATTTGGAATTAGGTGAAAATGCTGTGCAGTACCCTCCAATGTTTGCATTAAAAGAAACTGATCGTGGATTTGTGAACATCCCATTACATCGATCGAAATCTAACACTCTTAATTCATGATAGCCAGTGCTTCCTGTAGAATACTTTAAGTAATAAGCGAATTTATTTCCATCTGGAGAAAATTGTGCTGTCCCTCCAAAATTTGTATTTGCTGTAAATCCTGTGACTTGGGAGGTTATACTTACTATTCCAGCTGGTGTTAATAAGAGCTTATAAATTATAGACGTATATGGCTCCATTACAACAATCCACCAATCCCTTCCATTAGCATGTTTACAAGCGCCAATGGACGGGCATAGTGTCGCCTGAAATGCAATTACATTCTTTTGAGTTACCGCACCTAAGCCGCCATTTTGAGTTAAATCTACCATACTATAGAAAAGCTCAGAAGAAACGGTATAATTCGTATCAGTTGAAGTTTGATGAAATAAAATAAATCTAGTGCTGTCGCCTGGGTAGGGTAGAAAAACACTTGTATTAGGTATTGGCAACCCATTAGTTGCTGAACACCATGCATCAACCAAAAAACCAGGATTTAAACTATCCCCATTTTGCATAGTATTATTTGAAGCATCGGCAATTCTACATCCATTAGTATACATTAATAAATTCCCATTTTCATCTGAAATATTTGCTTGCGCTCCATCAAAAGCCATTGAAAATGAAGCAGGTGAAACTGTAACTGAAGTTGAATCAAATTGCATAACTGCTCTTGTTGATACAACATTTGTATCAATTCCGGATTCTGCGCCTATTAAAAAATTATGATTTAATCCTTGCGAAAAAGAATTAAGGCTAAATAATACAAAAAATACGGTATGTAATTTCATCTAATGTTGAATAATAAATTTTTGTGAAATTTTAGTACCATTTTCAGGGATAATTGACAAAATATAAATTCCAGAGGCAATGTTTTCAGTATTAATCATTTCAGTTCTTTGATAAATTTCAAATTCCTTTTTAAGTATGGTACAGCTTAGAAGGGTTTGCTACCCTAAAGATACCATTTTGGAAACAAACTGCATTGTCATTGTAATCCATTGTATCGTTAATTAGTGCAATAAATGATCTGGCTTGATAAACCGCCCTTCCTCCCTGATACGGGCATTGGTTTGCGATACGTATTATCTACACTAGTAAACTAAAGAAAACTTACAACAAATATTTCTTTATAAAATAAACAGTTATAACAAATAAAATCACTTCCAAATCTTAAAATTAATTTTAAATTTTTTCTGTTGCACTAATGTTCTCCAATCGATAAATAGTAGTGCAGAGATCAGTAAAAGTCCGATAGCAATTCCTAAAATTGATTTCCAAGAGACAGCGCCTTCTAAAATACTTGGAGTGTTTTCTGCTGCGTATTTTCCACCTAGCACCGCAATCGAGTCACTAATAAATTTACCTACAAAGAAAGCCGGTATGATAAAGTATGGTCTCATTTTAGCCATTCCTCCTGCAATAAAAAGTGGCGTTGTTGGTAATGGCAAAAGTGAATATGTAAGAATCGCCAACTGACTCTTCCAACCTTTCTCCTTCAATTTTTTTCCTAAGTATTGTACGTCTTCGTTCTTTGCAGGATTAAATATTTTACCAGCAACTTTCGGGATATAAAGTGTAAGAATATATCTCCCAAGGATGGAGCCCGCAACACCAACAAATATTACTATCCATACATCAAGTTTGAAATAAATCTGTAAGAAGATCATGATTACAAATGCGGGAGGTAATGGAAGCGGAACGATATCTACCACCATCGCAGATGCAAAAACCAATAAATATTTTGACCACATATATTTTAATAAAATTTACTTCTCACACAAGGTAAGAATTATTTGTAGGTGGTTTAAGTGAAGCAACAGATTTTCAAATTTATTGCGAAGCACGAATTTTAAATTATTTGAAATTTATTTATGCTATAAAAATTGTATGCCATTCTACCCTTCTAAATTAAAGGAATTGTGGAAGTGAAAACGCAACTTATTCAACTATGTTCAATTCTAAATCACAAAGAAAGACTTAAAACAACTATTTTTGAATTCTCAATATTTTCACATGCAACGAATTACTTCTGGCATTCAACAGTTTCTTCGTTATCTCTTATCAAGTGGTGTTATCTTAATCACCGTTACAGTGATTTCTTTACTACTTGCTAATAGTTCATGGGGTGTAAGTTACCTTGAAATTTTCGAACATCATTTTGGATTTGAATTCGGTGTAATTCATCTCAATGAAAGTATCGGACATTGGATAAACGATGGATTGATGGCTATATTTTTCTTGTTAGTTGGCTTAGAGATAAAACGCGAATTATTAGTTGGAGAATTATCTACTCGTTCGAAATCGATGTTGCCATTTATTGCGGCGATAGGAGGGATGTTGATTCCCGCATTAATTTACAATTGCTTTAATGCAGGAACAAATACTGCACACGGCTGGGGAGTTCCTATGGCTACAGATATTGCATTTGCCTTGGCGATACTTGCTATGGTTGGAGATAAAGTACCAATTGGTCTGAAAATATTTCTCACCGCATTAGCAATCATTGATGATCTCGGGGCTGTATTAGTAATTGCTTTTTTTTATACAAGCGATTTAAATTTCAATTATTTATTGATGACATTAGTACCCGTTGCTCTTTTATTATTTTTAAATAAAACTCGAAATCGAAATTTACTATTTTATAGTATCGCCGGAATTGTACTTTGGTATTGTGTACTCAAATCAGGAGTGCATGCAACAATCGCCGGTATTGTTTTAGCATTTTTTATTCCACTTGATATTTCGAAGAATGAAAAAAACGGCTACAAAGTTTCGCCATTAGAACGTTTGGAAAATAGTTTGCATGGAGTTGTAAATATTGTTATTCTTCCTCTCTTCGCATTGGCAAATACAGCTCTGGTAATTGAAGGAAATATTTTATCTAAACTAACTGCTGGCTTATCATTGGGTGTCATGTTTGGATTATTTATTGGTAAGCCAATTGGGATAACTTTTTTCAGTTGGTTGGCAGTTAAAACTAAAATAGCAGCGTTACCAACTTCTGTAAATTGGCGTCATATTTTTGGTGCCGGAATATTAGGTGGCATCGGATTTACCATGTCAATATTTATTTCTATGCTTGCATTCAAACATCCAGAACAACAAGATTTATCAAAAATAGCTATCCTCATTGCATCTTTCTTTTCTGGTGTAATTGGATTTGTTTTGATAAAGAGAATTAATGTGGAGTAAGAATAAATTCAGAATTGAGTCGTTATTAATTCGTAATTCGTAATTCGTAATTCGTAATTTTTAATTTCTTTTCCTAAACCTACAAATCCCTTCATCTAAAAATTTCGAGTAAGTATCAACATCAGGAGTATAGCCGCGTGGATTAGCAAGTAATTTTCCATTGTGATCTAACAACACATAATAGGGTTGTGAGTTTGTTTGAAAAATTTTACTTTGTAAATCGCTCCATTTATTTCCTGTTGTTTTAATTTTCTTACCAGAGAAAGGACTTACATATTGTTGATCAATTGGCAATGGTGTTTTATCATCAACGTAAAGTGAAATCAAAACATAATCGTTTGTTAATTTTTTCAATACAGTTGGTTGCGACCAAACATTATCTTCCATCTTACGACAATTCACACAACTCCATCCAGTAAAATCAAGCATTACAGGTTTGCCAGTTTGTCGTGCGTATTCCATCCCTGCTTCATAGTCATGGTAACAATTTAAATTATGCGGACAATCACCACCGTTTTTTTCGCCTGGTTGAACCCATTCTTTATAAAATTCGGGAGGAGGAAATCCACTTATCATTCGTAATGGCGCACCCCATAATCCTGGAATTAAATAGATCATAAATGTTAACGCTAATATTCCTGAAATCAATCGACCTATACTTACATGTTTTGTTTCACTGTCATGTGAGAATCGAATTTTTCCGATCAGATATAATCCCATCAATCCAAAAATGACAATCCATATCGAAATAAATAATTCGCGTTTTAATATTCCCCAATGATATGCAAGGTCGACATTGGATAAAAATTTCATTGCCAATGCTAACTCTAAAAATCCTAAAGTAACTTTTACTGAATTCAACCATCCACCAGATTTTGGTAATGAATTTAACCATCCAGGAAACATTGCAAATAATGCAAACGGTAATGCTAATGCAAATGAAAATCCTGTCATCCCTGCAATTGGACCGAGATAACTTCGCCCATGTGCCGCTTCAACTAATAACGTTCCTATAATTGGTCCTGTGCAAGAAAACGAAACTAAACTTAATGTGAATGCCATGAAAAATATTCCAATAAGTCCACCTTTATCAGACGCTGAATCTGCTTTGTTAACCCATGAACTCGGCAACGTAATTTCGAATGCTCCAAAGAATGAAAGCGAAAAAATAAAGAAGATCACAAAGAATAAAATATTGAAGAAAGCAGAACTTGCCATCTCATTTAATTTATCTGAACCTAATGTTACGGTGATGATAAATCCTAATGTAACATAAATTAATATTATTGATGCTGCATAAATCAATGCATTCGCTAAACCTTTCTGACGAGTAGGACTACGTTTTGTAAAGAAACTTACCGTGAGTGGAATCATTGGAAAAACACATGGGGTTAGAAGTGCTAAAAATCCACCAACCATTCCTGCTAAAAATATTCCGAGTATTGAAAGATCCGCATTTGCTTTTCCAGCACCCTCGCCACATCCTGATTCTAAAATTTTTGTATCAGCACTCGGCTCAGGAATTTTTCCACTAATAATAGTTGTTGGTGGAATTGAAGTTGATGTTTGAACAACAGTATCATTTCCATTGATAAGAATTTTTACAGTTGAATCAATCGTAATTATTTTCTCAGGTGCTTTTGTAGTATTGTTTGCAACATTTGTTACAGCATCTACTTTATTTCCTATAACAGCAAAACTAAATTCAACTTCATCAGGAGGCAAACACATCTTGTCGTTGCACGACATAAATTCTAGCGAGCCCTCTATTTTAAATGCTTTATCTGAATTGAGTTTTATTTTTTGCTTAAAAATTACGGACTCTTCAAAAAACTTCACTTTCATATCGAAGTTCGGATCCATAATTTCTTCCGCCTTTGGTTCCGTAACTTTTCCTACTAAACTATAATTAGCATCAGTAGTAAATTTAAAAGAAGTAGGTATCGGACCTCCCGGACCAATATCCTGAGAATATAAATGCCAAGGCTTATCGATTTTCGCTTTGAGTAATAATGTAGCCTCCCTGCCTTTTTGCTCAATCGTGAAACTCCATTTAACAGGACGCTCAATTTGAGGAGTATTTGAAAATGATGAATAGCTGCCTGATAACAGGAGAAGTAGTGTCATCAAGGTAAAGAGTAACCCTGATTTTTTTGATAATTTCATAAAGAAGTCTCAATATTATTTACCAAAGATACTGATTGCAGGAAAATAAATTTACTAGCTGACGTCCTTTGTAAAGATGACGACCTATTCGCAATTATTTAGAGCTAAAAGACTATCTATTTAACGTTTTTTAACAAGAAAGTAAGACTCTTTTCCAGTAATATGATCGTAGGTAACAGGATCTTGATCCCAAAAAGTATAGAAATAACTAATCATAGCAAAGTCGCCAGAGCACCCGGATGTATGAATAAATAATGCTCCTAATAAATACCAGTGGTAAGAAGATGGAAAAAGAAAAAAGCATAATCCTAAAGTGCTATTGATAATTACAAATGGAGCGATTGCCAAAAGAATAAATGGAATTTTTTTAGTAACGAAACGATCAGCCATTGCATAAAAAATAAGCTTCTTCCAAACAGCTTTGTAAGTGACATGTTTTGCTCCTGATATTTTATACCCCATTCCATGAATAAATTCGTGAAGAGGAATTAACAAGAAAAAAACAATTATTCCGAAAGAGAATTTAGAAAAAGCTCGTTCAAAATTTGCTTCTTGGTTGAAAGCATAAATGATAAACAACAGTAAAAGAATATTGAATACCCAGTAAAAAATGGTTACGAAATTTTTTTTTTCAAATATTCTTTAATAAATGGCACCAACGCATCGTGCTGAAGATGATAATGAACAATATAATCATGTTCACCTAAATTTTCGGGAGTAAGTGTCGATTCAATCATTTCGACCAAGATAAAACAAACAAATTAATTTTTGAAAACTGACTAAGTTTTAGTTTTAAACCTACTCCAATAAATATATCTAACTTTCAAAATTATCTTTACATTTGTTTTAGAAAAAAAATAAAAATGTCAACAGAAGATTTACGTTATCCAATTGGAAAACACAAAAAGCCAGATCATATTTCGCAAGCAGATATCAAAGGATTCATTCGAATCGTAGAGCAATTACCTCTGAAAATGCGTGAAGCAGTAAATGGTTTGCATACGGATCAACTCAATACTCCTTATCGTGAGGATGGTTGGACATTACGTCAAGTCGTACATCACGTTGCGGATAGTCATGCGAATGCTTACATACGATTTAAGTTAGCATTAACAGAAGAAAATCCGATCATCAAACCGTATAATGAAAATCTTTGGGCAGAATTACCAGAAGCAAAATTCGGTGCACTAGAAATTTCACAAAAACTTCTTGAAGCATTACATGCTCGATGGGTAATCGTTTTAAATTCGATGAGTGATGCTCAATGGGCACGAACTTATGTTCATCCTGAAAAACAAATAACAAGTAGACTGGATGAAGTACTTGCACTTTATGCTTGGCATAGTGAACATCATTTAGCGCACATTACTAATTTACGTAAAAGCATGAAATGGTAATATTTTTCAAGAATTAATTTCGTTGCTGTAACTTAATCGGTGGATGAAATAAATTGTTGAGGCGAATAAAAAGAATGCTACAGCCTGATGCGTAACACCCATCCATAAAGGCACACTCGAAAGTAGTGTCATAATTCCGAGCAAAACTTGTATCGTAACTAGTATCAATAAAATATTAGCTCCTTGCTTTTGAGCTAAACTTAATCGATCATCTTTTCCTGTTTTCCAATAAAGAAAAACAATTATGCCAGCAATTAAATAGGCCAAACAACGGTGTATAAATTGTACTGTTGCAAGGTTATTTATCAAACTACTTAATCCGTCTTTAGCGAATGCAAAACTGATAGATTCTGGCATCCATTCATTGTCCATTTTAGGCCACGTATTATAAGTCCATCCTGCTTTTGTTCCAGCTACAAATGCCCCGTAAATAATTTGCAAGGTCAATAAAACTAAAATCCCTTTTGCAGATTTACGATAGCTAGAAAGTCCTTTATCAACTGTGATTTTTTTAGTAAACAATTGTGTCATTGCAATCCAAAATATATATCCAAAAGTGATGAAGGCAAATGTTAAATGAATTGCTAATCGTATATGACTTACTCTAACATTTTTTGTTAAGCCACTTGATACCATATACCATCCTAAAAAACCTTGTATCCCCCCTAATACAAACATGAAAAGTAATCGTGGCATTAATTCTTTCGTGATTATTTTTTTTATCCAGAAATAAACAAAGCCAACAAGAAAAACTATTCCTATCATTCTTCCTATGAGGCGATGAATGAATTCCCAGAAATAAATAAATTTAAAATCACTTAAGGTAAACCCCGAATTCAATTCTTTGTATTGAGGGATTTGTTGATACTTTTGAAATTCTGATAACCATTGTGATTCATTTAACGGTGGAATAGTTCCTGTAACTACTTTCCATTCTGTAATCGATAGCCCTGAACCTGTTAATCGCGTTATCCCTCCAACAACCACCATCCCGAAAACGAGAAAGCATCCCATAAATAACCAAACAATTAATTTATTTTTTAATGATGCTGAACTCATGATGATTAAAATATTACTTGATATTATAACAAAGATTTACATCATTTGTTTTCCGTTTTTTCTTCTGCTTTCATCACTAAATGTGCTGTATTTCTACTGCGTTGTTCAAGTAAAATTTCTCTTCCCTGACTTAAATTTTCTAGCGTTGATGGATAATAATGCCGAATAGTATAAAGTTGCAATTCGGTGTTGTAACGAATGCGATAATTCTGTTGTAGTTGCTCAATTAATTTTGGAATCTTTTGCGTATCATCATCCAAACACACTGAAAAGCTAATAGCAGAATTTTGCATCAAATTAACTTTTACTCCCAATGTTGCAAATGTTGCAAAGATGTTACTAATATTTTCTTCGGCTATAAACGAAAAATCTTTTGCGGCAATACTAATCAACACTTGATTGCTTTTGAAAATAAAGGAGGGAACTAATGGCTTTGTTTGTAAATCTTTTCCAATAACAGTTCCTTTCGCTTGATGATTCAAAAATGATTTTACGTACAATGGAATTCCCTTATTCTCTAGTGGTTTTATTGTTTTAGGATGAATTACAGAAGCACCATAATAGGCTAATTCAATTGCATCAAGATAACTTAACTGCTCAAGTTTTTGTGCATCATTAAAATATTTCGGATCAGCATTTAATACGCCCGGTACATCTTTCCAAATAGTTACTGATTCTGCATCCAATAAATATGCAAGAATTGCAGCGCTATAATCGGAACCTTCTCGTCCTAATGTGATGCTGTAATTTTCAGAGGTGCTTGCAATATAACCTTGCGTTATTACAATATTATTTTTTTTTGTGAAAAGAGGCAAAAGATTTTTCTTAACTAAAAGATCACTTTCTTGCCAATTAATTTTTCCTTCTCGGTAAGTATTATCTGTATTCAAACAATCGCGAATGTCTAACCATACGCTTGCTAATTTTGATTCTTGTATCCAAGCATTTACGATCGTTGAAGAGATCAATTCACCAAATGAAACAATTTGATCATAAATAAAATTGTACTCGCGAGGTTCATCTTCTAGTGCCCAGTGTATTTCAACAAAATAATTATTTACCTTTTCATAAACTGGATTCTTTGGATCTGAAAAAAGTGATTCAATAATTTGGTAATGATATGTTTTTACCTCTTCTAAAAACTGTTCTGCCTCACCAGTTTTATTGACATGTGCATCAACAACTTTTTCAAGTGCATTAGTTGTTTTTCCCATTGCAGAAACGATGACAAGAATTTTCTCATCTTTAAAATCATGCATTATTGTTGCAACATTTTTTACTGCCTCAGCATCTTTAACAGACGCGCCACCAAATTTAAATACTTTCATTATCCAATAATTTATTTCACTTCAGATGAACTTAATTCGGTTCGAGAGAGTTTGCAATTAATCCATTCACCGTCCATCTGTGCATTGTATTTTTTGTAAAAATTTATTGCATGTTCATTCCAATCTAATACTTGCCAATGCAATTGTTGGGCGCCTAAATCTAAAGCGTCTTTCATCACTGCATCAAACAATTGTTTTCCTACTTTTTTACCACGCATGGTTTCGGTAACAACAATATCATCTAAATAAACGCCTTTACCTTTCCACGTAGAATATTTGATAAAATAAATTGCCATTCCAACAACTTTATTTTCTACCTCCGCTACTAAACAAAAATATATTGGATGCTCACCAAATCCATCACGAATCATATCTTCTACGGTATTGGTAACTTCTTGCGGCGCTTTTTCATATTCCGCCAACTCACAGATGAGTGCATGTACTTGCGCCATGTCGGCTTTCGTACCTTTACGTACTTTAATTCGCATGACGCAAAAGTATTCCGAAATGAACGAATTTTGCAGAGAATGGAAGAAAGAATTATATGAAACTGAATTATAGACAAATAGGCGCTGGAACGCCAATAATTATCTTGCATGGATTGTTTGGAATGAGTGATAATTGGCAATCTTTCGCTCGCATGTTAGCGCAAAATAATTTTGTCGCTTATCTCGTCGATCTACGTAACCACGGACAATCACCTCATGATTCAATTCATAATTATTCAGTGATGGCATCCGACGTCGCTGAACTAATATCAGATTTGGATCTTCAGCAACTTATAGTTTTAGGCCATAGCATGGGCGGAAAAGTTGCAATGCAATTACTGAATGATTATCCTAACATGGTTTCGAAATTAATTGTTGTTGATATCGCTCCCTACAATTATCCAATTCATCATCGTGAAATAATAGATGCACTTTTATTAGTTAATTTAAATGAAATAAAATCACGGAGTGAAGCAGAAAAAATTCTTGCATATAAAATTGATGATGTTGGTACACGACAATTTTTACTCAAAAATTTATATTGGATTACACCTGAAAAATTGGCGTGGCGATTCAACTTATCAGTACTAAATTCGGAGATTGAAGAAGTTGGAAATGCTACATGGCCATCCGTTCCAAGTACTACTGAAGTGTTATTTGTACGAGGTGAAAATTCTGGCTATCTCGACGCAACGCGTTACAAAGAAATTGAACAATGGTATCCAAATGCTAAGTTTGAAACTATACCTAATGCTGGTCATTGGGTTCAAGCAGAACAACCACAATTATTGCTTGATGCAATATTAAAATTTATTTAAAATTTAATATTTTAGGGATAAAAAAAATTTTCAGCCGCAATAGCGATTGCAAATTAATTTCATTTCCATTTCAAGGTCTTCAACATGTGTTCAATATCTTCTTTAACAAAAGCTATTGATGGAGCGATGGAATCTGCATTGGGTTCGGCATTAAAATAAAGTGCGCCACGCAAAAAGTTCGTTGAACTATCAGTAACAAAAAATTGAGAAGGTGATGCCGCATCTCCACCAATATCATATAGCACACCATAAACGCCTTTGTTAAAAGATACTAATCGTTCGTCGATAGAACTTGCACGTGAAGTATGCTTATAAACTAAGGTGCGAGTATCTTCCATGTAATCACGCAAATTTCCATGAACAGCTTTGTAGGTTAAATATAATTGTCCATTTAACCGAGGCATAATTACATAATACCAGCATGGATCAGAAAGTGAATTTGAATCAGGAACTACGAATGCGTAGTCGGGAATCTCAAAACTAAAAGGACAATCTTTGGG
Organism: Bacteroidota bacterium; assembly: GCA_043758125.1. Lineage (GTDB taxonomy): Bacteria > Bacteroidota > Bacteroidia > AKYH767-A > OLB10 > JANXSD01. Next base: position 28,266 of record JAYVOC010000042.1, read on the forward strand.
TTCAAAAAGTTTGTATTTATGCTTCGGATATTCGATACGAAAATATCCTCGTGGCTTGGGAGTATAATCGTCGTGATGGCATCCTGATAAAAGGAAAACCAACAGCAGGCTAGTAAGTAGTTTCCGCATGGGCGACAAAGATGAAATAAAATTCAATGCTTAAAACGGAAGATCACCACCCATATCTGTCATTGGAGGTGTTTCATCATGTGTTTCGTCAGTCTGTTGATTAGGTAATGGATCACGTTTGCTTAACATGGTCATGTTTTCGGCAATGATTTCTGTTGCATAACGCTTGATACCATCTTTCTCCCAGTTACGCGTACGCAGCTTACCTTCAATATAAACCATGTGTCCTTTACGAAGTAATAAACGTTCGGCTGCTTCAGCTAATCCGCGCCACAAAACAACGTTATGCCATTCGGTTTGATCCTGTCGCTGTCCATCTTTGTTCTTAAAATATTCGGTGGTTGCAAGCGGAAATTTCGCCACCATAATGCCGCCTTCCATGTGGCGATATTCCGGGTCTTTACCAAGATTGCCAATCAATATAACTTTGTTTACTCCTGACATGCTATTTAGAATTTAAGGTTCGTATACTTACTCGATGCTATCTGGACTCCAAAACCAATAAGGCGATAAGCAAAGTTAATTATTCCTCGTTCTAAAAAAAGTTTGATAATATTTAAAGGATAGAAAATCGAATGATTATTTCTTATCGAGATTTTTTAAACTTTTCATGCGATGATCTTTTAAATATTTAACGATCAATTGCGGCATTCCGAAATGTACTAAATCATCAAAATCTACTACTTTATTTTTTTTGAATGATGATAAACTTTTTACTTTAATCCAATGAAATCGCGCTAGTAATTTTTGATGCGATAAAAGATGTTTGATCTGTTCACTTGTTGATTCATAAGTTCCCTTTCCATTTGTGATCGAAATAAATCGCTTATCATTCAATAATTCCGTTGGCTCAAAATCGTGGTCGCTTTCTATCAGAGGGAAATCAAATAAGCCTTGCCAGATATCTTTCGCTGTTCGTGCATTTATCACTACAGACGTTCCATCATGGATGATTAAATAGTTAAAGTATCGGGTGCGAACTTTGAGTTTTTTCGCTTTTACAGGTAATAGAGGAATCAAATCATTATTATAGGCTACACAATATCCAGCAAAGGGACATTCAAGGCAATTTGGACTCGTTGGTTTGCAAATCATGGCACCCATTTCCATCATTCCTTGGTTATGCCGACCTGGATTTCGCTTATCGAGAAGCTTTTCTGCAAGTTGTGCAAATTCTTTTTTCCCTTCTGATGAATCGATGGGTGTTGCAATTCCAAAACATCTCGACAAAAACCGATAAACGTTGCCATCAACTACGGAATGTGGTAATCCAAAGGCAAAAGATGCGATGGCAGCTGATGTATAATCTCCAACACCTTTTAATGTGTGGATGTCTTCGTATGAATATGGAAAGACACCATCATATTCAGCAACGATCTGTTTTGCAGCAGTATGCAGATTCCTTGCTCGTGAATAATATCCTAATCCTTGCCACAATTGTAGAATTTTGTCTTGCGAAGCTTTCGCAAGATCTTGAATTTCTGGAAAATTTTCGATGAATCGTTCATAATAAGGAAGACCTTGTTCAACACGCGTTTGTTGCAAAATAATTTCAGAAAGCCATATAAAATAAGGGTTTTTAGTGCTACGCCAAGGCAGTTCACGACCATTTTTCAGGTACCAAACAGACAAAATCTTTGAAAAATCCTTCATATTTTTTGTAACGGGCTCAAAAGTAATGAATTAATATTTTGAATTTAAGTGAGAAAGCCTATCTTTGCAGCCCTTTAAAAGGAAAACCTCTCTTAATAAAATTGTCATCATGACGAAAGCAGAATTAGTAAATGAAATTTCTACCAAAACCGGAATTGAGAAGGTGATGGTGCAACAAACCATTGAATCAATGATGAAAGTTGTTCGCAACTCATTAATCAACGACGAAAACGTTTACTTACGTGGATTTGGAAGTTTCATCGTAAAGAAACGCGCCAAAAAAACTGGACGTATTATTACAAAGAACGCTACGATTATTATCCCCGAGCATTATATCCCAGCCTTTAAACCGGCTAAAACATTTACGGAGCGCGTGAAAAGCTCACACTCTAAAAAAGTTGCGCAATAAAAAATGTCATCTCGTAAGCTGCAAATAATTGTTGTTGTTGCAGCCATTGTTTTAACTGTAGGTCTATTACTCGCTCCTTCGCAAGTAAATGTTACATCAAAACAAGTGGCTCATCAAGCTCAGTTGGAGCAGCATCAAGAAGATACAGCCTTTAACGGAGATGCATTACTTAAATCAGCAAAGGGAGCCCTCAATAAAGAACAGATAGCACAACTCGATCATCTTGAGTTGGGTTTGAAACAATCGGCGGGAGATAAGGATACAGCATTACTTGATGAAATCGGTCGTTTCTGGGATCGTCAAAGTATTCCTGCAGCCTCCGCAGTTTGGTTTGAGAGAAAAGCAAAGGTGATGAATACTGATCACGGTTACCTTGATGCCGCTTATCGCTATTTTGATTCCTTCAAACTCGCTCAAGACTCTGGTCTGCGTGAAATGATGGTGCAAAAAGCGATCGGTAATTATCAAAAAGTATTGGAGTTAAATCCCAATAATTTAGATGCAAAAACAGACCTCGGTGCCTGTTATGCGGAAGGTACAGGTGAACCCATGAAAGGAATTATGCTCTTGCGTGAAGTGATAGCAGCAAATCCTAATCATGAAATGGCTCAGTATAATCTAGGAATGTTATCTGTGAAATCTGGTCAGCTTGACAAAGCAATTGTACGATTTCAAAAGGTTTTAGAGATTAATCCAAAACGTTCGGATATGTAC
>JAYVOC010000043.1:0-13211 GCA_043758125.1 Bacteroidota bacterium
ATGGTTGTTGCAGGTCTATTCCCAATCGGATTATTAGGAGAGTTAGTTTCAATTGGAACGTTGCTAGCTTTCGTCATTGTTTGCGGTGGCATTCTTGTATTACGATATAAACGACCAGAATTAAAACGTCCATTTAAAACTCCTTTATTCCCTATCGTTCCAATACTTGGTGTAGTAAGTTCACTTTATTTAATGTGTTTCTTACCAGGTGATACTTGGATCCGATTAATTGTTTGGATGATCATCGGAATAATTATTTACTTCACTTATAGCGTTAAGAATAGCAAGATCAACAATCCATCCTGATATGCAGGAAACAGAAACTGCGCATCAACTTCAACGAAGATTAGGATTATGGGATGCAACAATGCTTGTCGCAGGTTCGATGATCGGCTCTGGTATTTTTATCGTGAGTGCCGATATGAGTCGGAATGTTGGAAGCACTGGATGGTTACTTTTTCTGTGGGTACTTAGCGGATTAATTACAGTGATGGCTGCGTTAAGTTTTGGCGAACTGGCAGGGATGATGCCTAAAGCAGGAGGACAATTTGTTTACATTCAAAGAGCATGGGGCGACTTAGTTTCCTTTCTTTATGGATGGACTGTTTTCACCGTAATTCAAACTGGAGTAATAGCTGCTGTTGCGGTTGCTTTTGCTAAATATACTGGTGTCTTTTTTCCATTTATTAGTGTGGATGTTGTCGCAATTCATCTTGGAAATTTTAAAATTTCTACAGCACAAATTTTTGCAATCATAAGTATCATTTTACTTACGTGGATCAATAGCAAAGGAATCAATAATGGAAAACGAATACAAACAGTTTTTACAACAGCGAAATTATTATCACTTTTATTGTTGATTACAGTTGGGATTTATGTTGGCTTAAATCAAAATTGGTTTTCTCTAAATTTCGCTCATCCATGGGATGCCATCCAAATTAGTAAAACTGCTTCTGGTGATTGGATATCACAACCTGTTTATGGTGTTGCATTAATCCTAGCCTTAGGAACTGCTGTTATCGGTTCACTATTTTCAAGTGATGCGTGGAATAACGTAACATTTATTGCAGGAGAAATTCGTGATCCAAAGAAAAATATTCCATTAAGTTTATTAATTGGAACATCAATAGTAACTGTGTTGTATTGTTTAGCAAATGTTGCATATCTCGGTTTGTTACCGCTACATGGTGTTGCAACTGCACATGATGTTATCGGACAAGGAATTCAGTTCGCAAATAATGATCGTGTTGCTACAGCTGCTGCATCAGGAATTCTTGGTAATAGTTCTGTGTACTTTATGGCAATACTAATTATGATTTCTACATTTGGATGTAACAATGGAATTATTCTATCAGGTGCACGTGTATATTATGCGATGGCGAAAGAGGGTTTGTTTTTTAAACGTGCTTCAACGCTCAATAAAAATGATGTTCCAGGATTTGCTTTAGTGATGCAAGCTATTTGGGCTAGCGTATTATGCTTATCAGGAACCTATGGTGATTTATTAGATTATGTAACATTTGCATCTCTCCTATTTTATATTGTAACAATAGCTGGTTTATTTATCTTACGCAAAAGAGAACCAAATGCAGATCGTCCTTATAAGGTAATTGCTTATCCTATTCTTCCGTTTTTATACATCGCAATTGCACTTACAATTTGTATTATTTTATTAATCACAAAACCACAAAACACTTGGAGTGGATTATTGATAGTATCGTTAGGAATTCCCTTTTATTACCTCACAAAGAAAAAAAACAGTGTTACCACAACTAGCGAAAAATAAATAAAATCGCTTATAAAAGTTCCAATTGTTTACACGCAATTTCAGCTGCAATTTGTTCTGCCTTCTTTTTAATGAAATCGGTTCCTGTTGCAACTTCTTGTTCATCAATTAATAATCGTACTTTAATCAATCGTGATTTTGAATCTTCTTCTAACACTTCAAAAACTACAGAATGCTTTTCTTTTTGTCCCCAATTTAAAATTCTGCTTTTGAAATTATTTTCTGTTTGTTCTATCTCATGTAAATCTACATGATGCTTTACTATGCGATCAACAATAAATGAATGAGTGGTTTTATAACCTTTGTCAAGATAGATGGCGCCAATCAATGCTTCGAAAGCATCTCCATACATTGAGCGATAACTTCCAGGAACGGCATCACGTTGCAACAATTGATCTATACCAATCTTTACTGCTACTTGCTTAAGATTTTCTCTACTCACAATTCGTGAACGCATTTCAGTTAAAAAACCTTCGTCGCGCGTTGGAAATCTTTTAAAAAGTAAATCAGCAACTACTGCCCCTAAAACTGCATCCCCAAGGTATTCTAAACGTTCGTTACTTAAACGAATCCCGTGAACAGTTTCGAGTGCAAGTGACCGATGACTGAAAGCAAGTTTATAAACGGAGAGGTTACTCGGATAAAAGCCAAGTAAATTTCGAAGTGCGCGGATAAGTGATTTTTCCTGCGCATCATTAGATAGAAATCGTCTGAACAGGGTACCTAAAAACAAGTGTTAAGCGATATATTTTTTGATGACAACAGAGGCATTATGACCACCAAATCCAAAGGTATTGCTGATAGCTGCACGAACAACGCGTTTTTGCGCTTTATTAAAAGTAAAGTTTAGTCTACTGTCAAAACTAGGATCATCTGTAAAGTGATTAATCGTTGGGGGAACGATATCGTTTTTTACTGATAAAATTGTTGCTATTGCTTCGATTGCACCTGCAGCACCTAAAAGGTGACCTGTCATTGATTTTGTGGAACTGATATTTAAGTTAAAGGCATTCTCACCAAAAACATGCATAATTGCTTTTGTTTCGCTGATATCACCTAGTGGAGTAGAAGTTCCATGAACATTGATATAATCGATATCAGTAATGTCGAGTCCAGCATCAGAAAGTGCATTTTTCATCACATTGATGGCTCCCAATCCTTCTGGATGAGGGGCAGTAAGATGATGAGCATCTGCACTCATTCCTCCGCCAACCAACTCCGCATAGATTTTGGCCCCTCTTGCCTTAGCATGTTCGTATTCTTCCAAAATGATACAGCCCGTTCCTTCGCCTAAAACAAAGCCATCTCGATCTAAATCGAAAGGCCTCGAGGCGGTTTCTGGTGAATCATTTCTTTCTGAGAGTGCGTGCATAGCATTAAAACCGCCAATACCTGCTTCATTCACTGCTGCTTCGGAGCCCCCAGCAACGAAAGCATCCGCCTTTCCCAATCGGATATAATTGAACGCATCAATCATTGCATTAGTACCAGAGGCACATGCTGAAACTGTTGTAAAGTTTGGCCCTCTAAAGCCGTATCGCATAGAAATATGTCCGGATGCAATATCAGCAATCATTTTAGGAATAAAAAAGGGATTGAAGCGTGGTGTTCCATCACCTTTTGCATACGTCATTACTTCATCTAAAAATGTACGCAGTCCACCGATTCCAGAGCCCCAAATCACTCCTACGCGATCGGGATTAAAGCCAGAGCCTAAAAGCCCGGAATCTTTTACTGCTTCTTCACTACTGGCTATTGCCAACTGTGAGAAACGATCAAGTTTCCGGGCCTCTTTGCGGTCTAGATAAACTATTGGATCAAAGTTTTTTACTTCACAGGCAAACCTGGTTTTGTATTTAGAAGCATCAAATAAAGTAATAGGTCCCGCTCCTGAAACGCCACCCAGTAATCCTTGCCAATATTCAGCAACGGAATTACCTAATGGAGTTAATGCTCCAAGACCTGTAATTACTACTCTTTTGAGTTCCATTAAAACCTGGAATTAGTAAATCTTACTTAACGTTTGCCGAAATGTAATCAACTGCCTGACCAACAGTAGCAATTTTTTCTGCTTGATCATCTGGGATAGCGATATTGAATTCCTTTTCGAATTCCATAATTAGCTCAACAGTATCCAGAGAGTCTGCACCTAAGTCGTTAGTAAAACTTGACTCATTGGTGATTTCGTTTTCGTCAACGCCTAATTTATCAACGATAATCGCTTTTACGCGTGCTGCAATGTCTGACATTGTAGTTGTGATTTGGTTTAGATAGGGGGCAAAAGTAAAAAAAAATGAATTGGTAAGGCGTAAAAATCAGTATTGCTTATTTCTAAGGAGATTTTAATTGATAATCAAATTTTTAGCTCGTAAGAATTGTCAATAATTTATGATATTCTCTAATAATTACGATTTAGAAACAGTTTTTATCATAGAATATCGCTTAAAACCATACTTGTTTTTAGGGTTAGAGAGAATTAGAGTACTAATTGAGCATAAAAAAACGTCAATCTTCCATGTATTGGAAGATTGACGTCATCATATTATGAATGATATTACTTTTTTGTATCCGCAGGAACTACTTTTTTATCCTTATTTGAAGAGTAACGTTTATCTGGTGTACCGTCTTTCTTCATTTTTTTGTTAGCAGAATAACGTTTATCAGGTGTTCCATCTTTTTTCATCATTGTTCCAGAACTAGCTGGTTTTGAAGCTGGAGTTGCTTTAGCGCTATTAGTATCCTGTGTTTTAGCAGCAGGTTTAACTTCAGTAGATTTAGTAGCTGGTTTAGCTTTTTGTTCCATTTTGGCTGGAGCAGGAGCTGTACTTTGTGCATTTAATGTTGCGAAGCCAAATCCAGCAAACGCTAATGCCAATAATAATTTTTTCATGTTGATTATTTTAAATCTAGTTAGTTATTAATATGTTATGAAATAATGCACTTAAAAAATTGATAAAAAATTAAGGGGACTAAGAGTCCCCTTAATTTTTTTAGAAAATGGAATTACTTTTTAGCTGGAGCTGGTGCTGCCTTAGCTGGAGCTGGTGCTGGAGCTGCTTTAGTAGCTGGAGTCATAGTAGTTGTAGAAGTTTTTTCTTCTTTCTTTACTTGATGAGCTGCTTTAGCTGATTTATGAGAAGCATGATGCTCAGTTGATTTTTTAGCAGGAGCAGCCATTTTAGCTGGTTCAGTTTGAGCATTTACTTGTGCAATTGCAAGACCTGCAAGAGCGATTACTAACATTACCTTTTTCATGATTGTTTTTTTTAAGCGTTTATGCTCGGCAAATGTGCATTCATTTTCATGATGGCAATGTGAATTATTGCAAAAAGGCTCAACATCGTTCATAAAAGCATCATGTTGAAAGAGATTAAAATTCTTCAAATAGCTGTAAATACTATCCCCTATTTAAGAAAAAAATAGTAATAAAACTGATTTCGCTAATGCAATGTAACCACCTGACCATAACTTTTCCTAATCAATCCTTTGATGTTAATTACATTTTTGGTTGCTTCGCAGAATGTTAAACATTGCCATTTTTGCTTCTGGGAAAGGAAGTAATGCAGATAGTCTTGCCCGATATTTTAATTTAAATCATCATCCAATAGCAAAAATTAATTTAATTCTTAGTGATCGTAAACTGGCTGGAGTATTTGAAGTTGCAAAATCATATTCAATTGATGCTGTCTATTTATCACCTCAACTATTACAAAATCCTTCTTCCATTTTAAAAATTTTACAGGAGCATAAAATACATTTCATTGTATTAGCTGGATACCTTAAACTAATTCCTATAGAAATTACAGAAGCCTTTCCTAATCGTATGATTAATTTGCATCCAGCGCTTTTACCAAAATTTGGAGGAAAAGGAATGTATGGAATGAAAGTACACCAAGCAGTTGTTGATTCTGGAGAAAAAGAAACAGGCATTAGTATTCATTATGTAAATGCGCATTATGATAAAGGTGATATTATTTTTCAAGCAAAAACGACGATTGATAATGAGGATACCCCAATACAAATTGCAGAAAAAATTCATGTGCTTGAGCAAATACATTTGCCAAGGGTTGTAGAAGATCTTCTAAACAAGCTTTAAACTATTGTAGGAATTCCTATTTTAAAAAATGAAATAGAAGAGATATTTATTTTGCATATAGTTTATGTTATTTTATCCGATTAACAAACCTAAATATGATGGGTAGTTGGATTGGGAAATTTTATACCTTTGGGTATTATACCAAATGGTATAATACCCAAAGGTATAATTGATTAAAATATGAAAGATTCTCCCTTTATTTACGGAACTACAGTTAGCATTCACTCCTTCACTAATAGAGAAGATGAATCCACGAAACTCAGAAGTAATCTATTAAACGGCATAAATACAACAATAATATCTCCAAGGAGATGGGGGAAATCATCATTAGTAGAAAAGGTTATTCATGATATTAATCGAAAAGAAAAAAAAACAAAAACCGTAATTATTGATTTATTTTCAATAGGTAGCGAAGAAGAGTTTTTAGAGACATTTGCTCGCGAAGTTATTAAGTCCTCTTCAAGTAAATGGCAAGAATGGATGCTAAGTGGGAGAGAGTTTTTCAAAAAATTAATTCCTACATTAAGTTTAGGAATTGAACCTCAATCAGATTTTAGTTTAAGTTTTGATTGGAAAGAATTAAAGAAAAATAGTGATGAAGTTTTAAATCTACCTGAAATAATTGCAAAAAAGAGAGGAATTAAATTCATAATATGTTTAGATGAATTTCAGAATCTTTCTTCGTTTAGCAACTATATTGCTTTTGAAAAAAAACTGAGAGCTTGTTGGCAAAGACAGAAATCGGTGACTTATTGTCTTTATGGAAGTAAGCGTCACATGATGACGGATATCTTCAACAACCCATCCAAACCATTTTATCGCTTTGGTGATATCATATTACTAAAAAAAATAGAGCAAAAAAAATGGGTTACATTTATTACGAAAAGCTTTATAAAGGCAGGAAAGCAAATTGATGAAAAAACGGCTTTACTTATTCCTTTGATGATGAAAAATCACTCCTGGTATGTGCAGCAACTTTCACACTATACTTGGAATTTAACACACAGAAAGGCAACATTAACGACAGTAGGGAATGCTTTAAACGAACTAATTAATGCGAATTCACCCTTATATCAAAAAGAAACAGAAAGTATTAGTACAACACAACTTAATTTATTAAAAGCGGTAGCTAAAGGGGAAACACAATTTACAAGTAATACAGTTATGCAGAAGCATCAACTAGGCACCCCCAATAATGTAATTAAAAATAAAACTGTTTTAATTAACAATGATATAATTCACGAGATTAATAACAAATTTGAATTTGTTGATCCCGCATTTGAACTTTGGTTTAAAAAACAATATTTTAATCAGTCGTATTCAATTTGATCGACTTCATTAGATGTATTCCAATGTAGAAATATTTAACATTATAGGGTGGCTATTAAAAACAAGAAAATAGCAATGTTGATAAATTGAAAAGTGTTAGCTCAGATGAAAAGATAAATCAATACTTCCATATTTTATACCAAATGGTATTATACCGTTGAGTATAAAATATGGAAGTATTTCAAAAAATTAAAAATCATAATATCTATTGAATAATCTTGTACGAATCCCTCCTTGCACCAAAACAGTACCCTTTGTTTCATAAGGATTTTTAACATCGCGGAGTGATACTTCAGCAAACAGACTCAATCGCGTTGCCGGATTTATTAGATAATGCACCGTGAGATCTGCCCACAAAATTTGATGTTTATCTCCTTGTCCAACTTTGTTTCCGTACTCTTTATAATGTGTATCATACGACAAATAAATATTTTGTCCCATATTTAAACCAGAAGTATCGTAGCCCACTTCTGCATAACTTAATCGTGCAGAAATATCAAAATCTTTCCAGGTATAGTTTATAAAACCAATTGCTTCCCAAAAATTTGCTCCCAAAGGATGTGCTAAAGCTTGACGATAATGTCCGTAATTTCCAATAGCTTCTCTATGTTGATAGGTATAAGGTCGAACATAATTTACTTCGCCTTGCAATTTTAAATTCTTCACACCAAAAGTGTTAAATGATTTAAATCCCCCTTGTAATCCTTGTTTATTTGCCCACCATCCATTTCCTGCTTTAACCTCTTTTAAGAGAAATTCATCAAGCATAATTTGTCCATAAAGTTGAACACTGCTACTCAATTTATATTTCCAATTTATTCCTAACAAAACATTATCTGGTGATCCAATTGAAAATTCAACAGGACGAAAAAATATTAATGGATTCATATACCCGAAATCAAATCCTCTAGCTCCTGTCGAATCAGAATGCCAAACTACCGCTTCGAATATTCCAACTGTGGCTCGCTTTCCTAAGTTCACATCTAAATAATGAAATGACGCATACTTTTTACGGAATGGTTCATTGTCATTAATTGTTGTTTTTTCTAGATCTCGCATTTCGGCGAAAACATTTGTATAACGGACTTTCCAAATGTCAGTAACAATCTTAACGAATGGATAATTAAAAGCATTATCCGACAGCAACAAGGAACGATATCCATCACCGAAAAATACTTTGTCATGCCCATATTGAAAAGTAAAATGTTTATTTAACTGAAAACTAATTGTTCCAGAAGCTGATGCATAATCGAATGAATTATTTTCGAAATTTTTTACTCTTCCTTGTCCTGGAACAACTCTTGTTTTTCGTACTACACTATCTAAATATGTAGGAAAACTTGATTGGTTTTCATAAAATGTAGTACTGAATGAAAACCGCTTTCCAACAGAACCACTTATCCATAACCCTCTAGTATTTGTAGTGAAATTTTTATTGTTTTCTTGATCCTGTCCACCAGAAAATTCCAACACAGGATCAAGAAATATTTTTATATCATCTTCTTCAACTCTCAAAAGATGTTCTTTAAATAATTTCCTTCCTACTAATGTTCTTGTAAATTTATTATCCTTTACTCTTGATGTATTCAAACTATCAAATGGAGTATTGGTCTCCACATCTTTTAGTAACAATGGTTTTCCTGAAGTATGAACAGTTGAACCCACAGTATTGATGTATGGTTCATACAGTCCTTCAATTGGATTACTTAATGGGATAAAAGCATTTTGTGCTACTAAAATTTTACTTCCAGTAAGTAATAACATTAATAGTAGCGAGCTACTTCTAAAGGATATATTGTATTGTAAAAATGTTACTAGGTAGTTCTTTTTCATTGTCAATAATTCTTACCATTAAAATAAATATGCGATGTACCATCTTCCAATTGATATCGTAGAATGTCACCATTTAATTCGTATCCAACAAATATTTCTGACGTAACTGATTTAACTTGTCCATTAACAAAAACATGAAGACGTTTTGCTGGGTCTTGCCATGCTATTGCGTTCTCATTCATCTTATAACTTAAAGGCTTGAAATCGTCTAACACGTAACGAATACCGTTTTGTAATACTTGCAATTTGTTATCAGCAAAAAACAATACAGATGAATTTAATACTTGGTAAAAATCCGGAGCATACGATTCCGCTTTAAGTAATTTTCCTTGTGTAAATATTTTAAAATATCCTTCATCAGACACATAAGCCATTAGATCATCCCCGACTTGAAAAGATAAAGGCTTTATTGGCTCTAATGTTAAAACTTTTGTATTGTAAAAAACATTTAACGATTGTTGTGATCCATCAACATAACCGACAATGTTTTTTCCTGCATCAAATTGTATGGGAGCAATATTATCAATTTCAAAAACCTGACCATCGTCAAATATTTTAAAATATCCAGAACTACTCATATATGCTACTGTATTTTTGCCAACTTTATAAGCTCCTAGTGAACCAATTAATGTGTATTCCAAATCTTGTACTTTTCCATTGTAATACAATTTCAAGATATCAATATTTTGATCACGAAAAGCGATTAATTCATCATTAATTTTATAATCACGTAAAAAATATGTAAGACGAGTTAACTTTCCTTTATCAAAAACTCCAAGTACTTGGTCACGTTGATATATTAGTAAATGATTGGTGAGATTAAATGTTGTATTTGTAGCATCTCCTAAATCAGTTTTTTCACCATTGTAATATGCGATTAAATTATTTGCACTATTTACATACCCTACAATTTCACCTTTAGAATTAAAGTTTCGTACAGTTTGTGATTCCAATTGTTGTGGTATTCCGTCTTTAAAGAAATATAAATAATTGCGGTAATCGAGATATGCCATTCCGAAATTATCATTCGCTTCTTGAGCAAACATCACTATTGAATGAAGCAAGAAAAGTAAAACAAGAATTCTGCGCTTGAATTTTGTTTTAAATATACTATTTGATAGTTCGAACATTCAATAAAAATATTAATTTGTTTCAAGCACTTTAAAAATTTCATCTAATTTAGGTGTTAGAATCACTTCAATACGTCGATTCTTTTTTCTTCCATCAACAGAATTAGATTTATCAATTGGGGCAAACTCACTTCGTCCTGCAGCAGTTAAATGTGAAGGTACAACTTTAGGATTGGTCAATAATATTTTTACAACTGATGTTGCACGAATGGCACTAAGATCCCAATTATCCTTGATATCACCGGCTCCGCGCATAGGAACATTATCGGTATGACCTTCTATAAGCACATTGATGTCTTGATTTTTCTCCAACACTTTCCCCAGTTCCTTGAGTGCATCAACTCCTTTTGGATCAACAATGATACTTCCTGTTGCGAATAACAATCGTTCTTCTAACATCACATACACTTTACCATTCTTCATTTCAACTGTTAGGCCTTTATCCTTAAATCCGATAAGCGCATTTGAAACAGTATTACGCAATGCTTTCACAGAAGAATCTTTACTTGCGAGAATTTGTTCTAGCTCAGCTAACCGTTTATCTTTTTCATGCAATTCACTACTCATTGCATCGAGCGTTTCCTTCTTCGTTTTAAGAGCGGCTTCTTTAATTCGCAATTCATCTTCTTTCTTCTGCAGATTTTCTTGCGTTTTTTGTAAGTCACGAATTAATTTCTTCGTTGCTTCAGAATTCGCAGCAGAAGCAGGTCCATCTTTTAATAAAGTTTGATAGGATGTGTTTAATGATGCAAACTGCGATTGTAGTTCTCGCAATTCTACACCCATCTTAGCTGTATCTGCACTAAGCACCTTAACCTGCGACTTAAGATCTTCCACCGAAGAAGATAGTTCTTGATCACGCGTTGTTAATGCAAGGTTTTGAGCTTTTAACTCCTCGTTTTGCTTATCTCCTGCTTCCTTTTTAGACTTTAATTCATCGTACATCCTTGGTGAAACACAAGAAACAATGAGAATGGCAAGCAATGGAACTAATATTAGGATACGTTTCATACAATTGATTTGGAATGATTCGTCTAAATTAGTGACGCAAAGGCAACAATATGCTAGAAGTTCATGTAATATTCAACAGAAATTTGTTGAAACAATTTGGAAGAAATACGCTATAATTAAGGTATCATTTTTGTGAACTATTAAAACAATAAAGCACAATGTATGGAAAGGTTAAACGAAAACTGGATTACCGAAAACCACATCGACTTCGAGTATAAAAAGTATCTGCTTCTAGCTTATCTGCAACATGTTAGTGAGCGATTTACTGAAACAAAATTATATCCAGCATTTGGTGAGTTAGTCCAACATTATCGCAATTTGGTTTCCTTGCGAGATCAGAAAAAAAATCTTTTCGATAGCTTTCCTGGAAAATTAACACAAGCAGATTTGAATCAGTTCAAGTTGGTTTATGAAAAATTGAGCCAAGATGATAACCTAATGCTGGAAATTGAATCTATAATTGAATTCAGCATTCCGCAATTTCAACATTATTTATCTGAAGGAAAGAAAATCTATGATTTGATAGAATCCAAAATTAATATTTTTCCAGTTGGCATTATGCCGATTCATTACGATACTGGGTATTTATTTTTAAAGAGCGGTAAAGATCGCGAGACAAGAGTTTATGAATACCAGCTTACAATTTTTGAAGGATCGGAGGAGCGATACCGTGCTATAAGCTTGCAATATGTTACTTCTTATGAAAAATCGTTAGGAAACACGTATGAAAACATTAAGCATGAATTGATTCTTTTTAATCGAAATCTACCAAATCCAGCAACGTATGCAATTGAAACGGAATTAATACTTCCAATCGAAGAAACTTTACTCCCTTTAGCAAAAAGATCTTTGGTGAAATTTATTAGCATTACAAACGGCGGAATGACACATTAAATTTGGAAGTAATATTACATAAAGCAGATCTTTACAATCGAAATTATTCATGTAAAGACAATGAACAAAAGTTATATAGTTGACAAAATATTTGAGAAGATAAATTTTGCAAATAACGAAATTCTTGAAGGTGAATATGAAAATTGTAAGTTTATAAATTGCGATTTTGCGAATACGGACTTATCAAATTATATCTTTTCAGACTGTGAATTTAAAGATTGCAATTTGAGTTTAGTGAAATTATTGAACACTAGTTTTCGTGATGTAAAATTTAAAAAATGTAAATTACTCGGTTGTCATTTTGAAAATTGTAATGCCTTTCTTTTTTCTACAACGTTTGAAGATTGCATCTTGAATCTTTCTTCCTTTTATAAATTGATAATAAAAAAATCACATTTTAAGAATTGCACTCTGCACGAAGTTGATTTTACAGAAACAGATTTAACAAGTTCACATTTTGAAAATTGTGATTTTATGATGGCGATATTTCAAAATTCCATTTTAGAAAAAGCAGATTTTCGTTCCTCCAATAATTATGTAATAGATCCTGAAATGAATCGGATTAAAAAAGCAAAATTTTCCGCTTCGGGAATCGCTGGTTTATTAACAAAATACAATATAGAAATTGATTGAATTCCTAGCAAATTTCTCGTATACAGTTGAAGCAATATAATTATTTCAATAATATTCGGAAATAAAACTATAAATCAAAATAATAAGACTTAATTTTCTGCGTGGTATTTTTTTTTGAAAAGTATCAGATAATTAATGTTACGTAATATTGTTGTAAGATCTTACATAAATTATTTCTCTTTTTATAGCTTCAACGATTATATTGTTGTTATGCGATCGAACATCTTATTAAGTATTACAGCAATTTTTATTTTGGGAATAAATCCTACAAATGCGCAATCAATAAATTGGACGTCAAAAGGAATTGGTGCTGGAGGTGCTCTCTATAGTCCTGTAATTAGTTTGCACAATAGTCAGGAAATTTGGATGAGTTGTGATATGAGTGGTGTTTACCGAAGTACTAATTTCGGAACAAATTGGAGTTTGCAAAATGCATCAGCTCTTCAAGGAAGTCGCAATACAAGTATTCAATTTACAAGTAATCCACAAATATGTTACA
>JAYVOC010000044.1:0-2508 GCA_043758125.1 Bacteroidota bacterium
TAAGTATGACTTGGATTTGCATTCGTTGAGAAATTACCATCACCAAAGTTCCAATTCCATGAATTTATTGTTGAAGCGGATTGGGAAGAAAAATTAAAAACATGTTGTTGATTACATGTAGCCATGGTATCAACAGTTATAACAGATAATGGTTTAGGATTGATGGTAATGTATTGCGTTTTGGTTTTAAAATCAGAACATCCAAAAACTTTATTATACACAATTAAGTTAATCGTAAACGTACCAGCAATTGAATAGATATGCGAAGGGTTTGTGTTATACGATTTTGTACCATCACCAAAATCCCATAAACATGAATCATAATTTGCAGAAGTATTTGTAAATTGTATTAATCCATAACCTTGACAAGCAGTTAAAGGACTAGCAGAAAAATTTGCCAATGGTGGAGCAATTACTTGAACAACTTGCGAACTAGAATTTATTCCACCAGGACCATTTGCAATTAAAGTAACAGTAAAATTTCCGACTGTTGTATAAACATTATTTGGATTTACTTGCGTTGATGTATTTCCATTTCCAAAATTCCATTGATATGAGGTAGCATTTGTTGAGGTATTCGTAAATTGAACATTCAAAGGTTGGCAACCCTGACTATTTGAAATTAAAAATGAGGATATCGGTGATTGAGCATTTGCCGTCCAATTACAGAGAATTAAACAAGCAATTGTTATCCTAAATAGTACTAAAGAAATTCGTGAAGCGTTTGGCTTCATATAAGATAGTTTATGCCCGTAATACGTAGATCTATCCAAAATGTTCAGATTAGTGTATCTAAAAGATATGCTAGAATTGTTTTAGAAATGACTTTTATTTTGAATGATTGACATCTGTAAGGAAATTCTTGATTTTCATTGATTTGCAAAAAATCCCTAATAATATGTATCAAGTACCTTCTTTTTAAACTTTAAGGGGGAAGATCTTGTTACCTTTGGCGTTCAATTTTAAATGACAAGCTAGCGATCGTATGATATCGGAAGAAGAGTGGGTAGAAGTTTACGGGGCGAGAGTTCATAATTTACAAAATGTAGATGTGACTTTTCCTCGAAATAAATTAGTAGTTATTACAGGGCTAAGCGGCAGCGGTAAGAGTTCTTTGGCATTTGATACTATTTATGCTGAAGGTCAACGTAGGTATATGGAAACTTTTTCAGCGTATGCTCGCCAATTTTTAGGTAATCTAGAACGTCCGGATGTAGATAAAATAAAAGGATTAAGTCCGGTCATTTCTATAGAACAAAAAACAACCAATACAAATCCTCGTTCAACGGTAGGAACGGTGACGGAGATTTATGATTTCATGCGTTTACTTTTTGCAAGAGCATCAGATGCGTATTCTTATCTTACTGGTGAGAAAATGATACGGATGACAGATGATCAAATTCTCGAAGTTATTTTTAAGCAATATGATGGTAACAATATTTTATTGTTGGCTCCTGTTGTGAAAGGAAGAAAAGGTCATTACCGTGAATTATTTCAGCAAATTGCACAACAAGGTTTTGTTAAAGTAAGAATAGATGGCGTGCTTACTGATATCAAAAGAGGGCTACAAGCTGATCGTTACAAAACGCATGATATAGAAATTGTAATTGATCGGTTAAATGTAAACGAAGAAGGCAGAATACGCATCACTGAAAGTATTAAAACAACATTGAAACAAGGGAAAGGATCAATGATGGTTCTTAATGAAGCAGATGATAAAGCACGTCATTTTAGTCAGCATTTGATGTGTCCTACAACTGGAATATCGTATGATGAACCTGCTCCAAATTCTTTTTCATTTAACTCACCTTATGGTGCTTGTCCTAAATGTAACGGACTAGGTACAATTCCAGAAATCGATATTAAGACAGTAATTCCAGATGCAACTCGAAGTATTAAACAAGGAGGAATTGCGCCACTTGGTGATTATAAAGACAATTGGATTCATCAGCAATTAGCTTCTATTGGAAAAAGATTTGGTTTTACACTTACTACTCCAATAAATGATATTTCAGAGGAAGCATTGAATATTATATTATATGGATCGAATGAAATATTTACTGTTGATAAAGAATATACACCAGGAACTGTTAATAGTTATAATTTAAGTTTTGATGGAATCGCAAGTTTTATTTCTACACAATTGGAAGATGAATACACCTCATCACGTATGCGTAAATGGGCTCAAAGTTTTATGGCCTATGTAACTTGTCCGGAGTGTAAAGGTTCACGTTTAAAACAAGAATCATTATACTTTAAGTTGGATGGAAAAAACATTGCAGATTTATCCAACACCGATATTGTTGCATTATATGATTGGAGTAATACAGTAGAAAAATCACTTTCGAAGAAGCAACAAATAATTGCTAAGGAAGTATTGAAAGAAATCAATAAGCGATTGAAATTTTTATTGGATGTTGGTTTAGATTATCTTACTTTAAATAGAAGTTCTCGATCATTATCAGGAGGAGAATCACAACGAATTAGGTTAGCTACACAAATAGGTTC
>JAYVOC010000045.1:0-2536 GCA_043758125.1 Bacteroidota bacterium
CCTAATTGTGTTGCGGGAACCGAAGCTAAAACGCCTCCAAAACTTCCAATCGGTGTACGTACTGCTGATACAATGTATACTTCTTTCATAAAATTTTTAACTGATTTTGTGACTGCAAAGTTATGGTATTTCAAGTAGCATAAAATCAATCAAAACTTCAAAATATCAGCATAAATCTGCATTGTAGCATATTTGATAACACAAATCAATCATTAATAGCTACTTGTATCGGTTTAATAATAGAAAATACGTCGATTGCACTCCTAAATTGACTACCTTTGCGGGATGAAATCATTATCATTTGAAGAACTGGGCCTTGACAGTAAAATTCTCAAAGGCATCGAGGCTCTTGGTTTTACGGAACCAACGCCAATTCAGCGGGAGGCGATACCGCAATTACTAACAGAGAACCGTGATTTAATCGGACTGGCTCAAACAGGAACAGGGAAAACAGCAGCTTTCGGACTTCCTCTTCTGCAAAAAATTGACACAAACGAAAACTATCCGCAAGCATTAGTGCTAGCACCGACTAGAGAGTTGTGTATGCAAATCACAAAAGACATTCAAAATTTCGCTCTGCATATGCCGAAGTTTTCAGTTGTCGCGGTGTATGGAGGAGCAAGTATTCAAGATCAAATTAGAACTATCCGCAAAGGTGTACACATCGTTGTTGCAACACCCGGACGTTTAATTGATCTTATTGATCGTAATGCACTCGATTTGCGTAAAGTAGATATCGTTGTATTAGATGAAGCTGATGAAATGTTGAACATGGGATTTAAAGAGGATATAGATTATATTCTTTCTAATACTCCTGAGCATCGTAACACCTGGTTGTTCTCGGCTACAATGCCCCGCGAAGTAAAAGCGATCTCTAAAAATTACATGCAAAACCCAATAGAATTAAGTATTGGAAAACGTGAAGAAGGAGCAGCTAATATCGAACACGTCTACTATCTCGTTCGTGCAAAAGATCGTTATTTAGCTTTAAAAAGAATTGTAGATACTAGTCCGGAAATTTTCGCGATTGTATTCTGTCGTACTAAATTGGAATCTCAAGAAGTTGCTGAACATTTAATTCGTGATGGTTATAATGCAGATGCCTTACACGGAGATTTAAGTCAACAACAACGGGATAAAGTAATGGGCCGTTATCGTGAGCGTTCTTTACAATTACTTGTTGCTACTGATGTAGCCGCTAGAGGTATCGATGTTCAAGATGTAACGCACGTTATTAATTATAATCTTCCTGATGAATTGGAAAATTATATGCACCGTAGCGGTCGTACTGCGCGAGCAGGAAAATCGGGTGTTTCTATATCAATTATCAACTTGAAGGAAGTTTCTAAAATCCGTCAATTAGAACGACAACTTAACAAGAAGTTCGAAAAGAAAAATATTCCTAACGGTATTGAAGTTTGCGAAAGTCAATTAATGGGCCTTGTTAAAAAGGTTCATAATGTTGAAGTAAACGAAAAAGAAATTGAACCGTATTTGCCAGCTATTTATGGAGAATTAGCTGATATCGATAAGGATGAATTGATTCGTCGTTTCGTATCGATTGAATTTAATCGCTTCTTAGAATACTATCGCCGCGCTCCCGATTTGAACGTGGATGAAAGTTCAAGAAGAGAATCATCTGATCGTGGAACTGAAGGATTTGGTGGACCAAGAGGAACTCGCATTTTTATGAGTGTTGGATCCAAGGATGGTCTTGATAAAGGAAAATTATTAAGATTCCTTTGTGATGAATCAGGTGAAAAAGGTGCAATTTTCGGAAGAATTGATATTAAAGATGTATTCTCTTTTGTTGATGTTCAACCTGATCGTCTTGATGTTGTTATGAAAGCGATTCATGGTCTCGATTATAATGGTCGTGAAGTGAGAGTTGAAATTACTAATGATAGCCAAGGTGGCGGTGGTGGAAGTAGAGGTGGAAGCGGAAGCAGAGATAGTAGCCGCGGACCTCGTTCTGGCGGTGGAAGCCGTGAAGGTGGCGGTGGTTACAAACGCAGAAGCGACAGTGATCGTGGAAGTAGTGATCGTGGTGCAAGTGATCGTCCTAAAGAACGTTCTTATTCTGGAACAGGATCTAGCCGACCAAGTTCAAGACCTGATAGTGGTGGAGCGGATAGAAAAGATAAATTTAAGAAATGGTAATTTGAGCTTTAACAATTAAATTCTATCATTTTAAATTTAATTAGCTAATGTAGTAAAGAAAACCTGCCTCTTGAGGCAGGTTTTCTTATTTTTGTCCATGCACCAGTCGATCCTTATTATTGATTTTGGTTCACAATACACGCAATTAATTGCAAGACGTATTCGTGAACTCAATGTATACTGCGAAATTCATCCGTATAACAATCTTCCAACAATCGCGGAAAATGTTAAAGGAATAATCTTAAGTGGAGGACCTTCTTCTGTTCGTGATGAAAATGCTCCAATAATCGATACTAAACTTCTCAGGCGAAAATATCCGTTACTTGGAATATGTTATGGAGCTCAGTTGTTAGCATTACAAAGTGGCGGAAATGTA
>JAYVOC010000046.1:0-9444 GCA_043758125.1 Bacteroidota bacterium
CCTACACCAGCACTCATGCCGATATAGATTTTAAACTTACCACGTCGTGATTTCTGAATTAGATTCAGAAAATGTTGAACATTATTTTCTTTATCGTTATCCAAAATATTTACATTTTAAATTCTAAATAAAATTGCAGCAATAATTCTATTCTCTGATTTAACTAAATCTGGTCTCCAATCAACAGGTAGTGGAGTTGTTGAATATCCAGTAGGCGATGTAACACCACCGGGTCCTGCGAAGTAAGGAACAGTAGCTTGTCGATGAACGTATTCCAATCTGAAAGTAAAACTTTGATTCGGCATCCAATCTAAATTCGTTGACATATCCCAACCATTAAAAAGATCTCCAGGATTTGCGCTGTAAGGATAAGCACCCTCCGTTTGTGTTGGATTATTGGGATTCGGTAAAGGACTAGCTTGACCGGTTGGATACAAAACTAAATAACGGCCTGGGTTGGACATAAATCCTCCTCCAACTGTCCATGCAAGTTTATTATGTGCAAACCAAGTTCTATTGTAAATCATTGCGCTTACAAAATATTGTGCAGGACCTTGCAGTGAATCGCCATTTTTAAATCCATTAACACCAGCACCTTTTTCAGAACCGAAATCAAATGTTAATGATAAGGCCATTTTATTAATTCCCTTCGCTTCTGGTTTATTAAAATAACGAAGTAACAAACTATTATCGGAATGGAATCTTTTTCTTCCAGGCAAACCACCAGCGTCTGAACCATAATAATTATTAGTAAGAATTTTAAAATTGCTTGTTGGATTCCATGTAATATTTCCACCTACTCCTGGCATTTTATTAAACTTACCATAACTCTGCCATCCATTGATGATCCAAGGTTCAATTTTTAAATGTTTTGAAGGAAATATCTGCACACGCAAGCCATTAAAAAACCAAGGAGTATTATCAGAAGTAAAGGAGGCTTGATACTCCCAATTTTCAGCTTGATAATAACTGTTAAGTCCAATATATGACATGAACATTCCTGCATCAACATTGATTCCGTACCATTTACTAAAGTGATAACCAGCATATGCTTCACTTAAATAACGATATACATTTGCTAATTGATATTGTCCTCTATACGGACTAATATCATTGCGCGGAACAACAACAGAACGAGTACCAAATTGCGTCATGAATCTTGCTCTTGCTCCGTTGTAATTAAAATCACCACCGAAGTGTAATGCGGAAAGTTGAACTTCATTATTTCTTGCCAATGCAGTTGATCCCACAACAGTATTATCATTGGGATCATTGAAAGAATGTGTATAATTTACATCCAATAAAATACTTGGTGTAAAATATTTCATGTTCTTAAAAACTGATGAATCTCGTCGATCACTTCCATTTTGCCAAGTACCATCAACGTCATCGAATGGCTCTCCCTTCTGTTGGGCAAAAATTGAAGTTACATTGAATATCAGAATGCTAATTAAAATTCCGAATATTATTTTAGAAATATTTCTCATTTTGATTTATTTAGATGATTTTAAATTTATTATTTGGTAGAATGAATTAACTGGTGTGAGAATTGAAACAAACGATTTATTTTATACATCTTATAAAAACTATCGTACTTAATTAATTCAGCATCGTTGCTAAATTCTATATCGAGCAATTCATGAAAAGTTGAATCATTTTTGAAAGCATTATTTAAATCCCATTTTGCAAGAGGAAGAATTGCTGAACTATCATTCTGGCTAAAGTAATATTTCGTAGTAGTTTCTAAATTTTTATACCCACCAAAATCATTTTTACAATAAAGCAAAATATTCTCTGTAGGATTAATCACCTTAAAAATATAAGCTCCAACAAATCTATAAACTGCATTTTTTGCGTCACGATAACCAAAAATAGAATTTTTATTTACTTCATATTTCTCGTCTCCAATTTCAATTTTAATTGTCGACTTGTAAAACACATCATTGAGTTGTAGTTTGTACTTGTGATCTTTAATGGGTGGATAAGAAATTTTATTCATCCTGAAATCATAAGCTGTCATAAAAATTCCCTGCGCTGAATTTTGTGCAATCAATGCGTTAGACCCAATTAAGAAACTTACAATTAGTATTACAAATTTATTTTTCATTTGAGGTTGTCTAATGCGATATTCAATTCAAGTACATTTACTTTTGGTGGACCAAATAATCCAAATAATGGAGTTTGCGTTTGCTTATGAACCAAAGCACTAATTTTATCTTCAGAAATATTTCTTGCCCTTGCAATACGTTTTACTTGTATCATTGCAGATGCTGGAGAAATATCTGGATCTAGTCCGCTGCCAGAAGCCGTTACCATTTCAGAGGGAATTTGTTCTTTTTTAAGATAGGGATGATGTATTAAAAAACTATCGATTCGAGATTGTACATCTTTCAAATATTCAGGATTACTCGGACCTTTATTACTTCCACCACTTCCTGCTGCATTGTAATTTACTGCGGATGGTCTTCCCCAGAAATAGTTAAAATTAGTAAACGATTGTCCTACATTTTGGAAGCCAACAATTTTTCCATTTACTTCTAATATATTTCCTCTTCCTTTATTAGGTGCTAAATGTGCAACAGCTAAAATAATTAATGGATAGATAACAGCAAATAGTAGGATGCATACTAAAGTAAATTTAATTGCTGAAAGAATATTTTTCATAACGATAAATTTTTAGATAAAGAAAGAAACTGCTAAGTCAATTAATTTAATTCCAACAAAAGGAACAATTAGTCCGCCTAAGCCATAAATTAAAAGATTACGACGAAGTATTGCTGAGGCGCCGATTGGTTTGTATGCAACGCCTTTTAATGCTAAGGGAATGAGAATCGGAATTATAATTGCATTAAATATTACAGCTGAAAGAATTGCAGATTCGGGACTATGCAACTTCATGATATTTATTCCTTCCAAAGCAGGAATGGATGCAATGAATAATGCTGGAACAATTGCGAAATATTTTGCTACGTCATTAGCAATGGAAAAAGTAGTAAGTGTTCCTCGAGTCATTAAAAGTTGTTTTCCAATCTCAACAATCTCAATGAGTTTTGTCGGATCATTATCAAGATCAACCATGTTACCTGCTTCTTTCGCTGCCTGTGTGCCACTATTCATTGCAACACCTACATCAGCTTGTGCAAGTGCGGGCGCATCATTCGTTCCGTCACCCATCATCGCAACAAGTTTTCCGCTTTGTTGTTCTTTGCGGATGTAATTCATTTTATCTTCTGGCTTTGCTTCTGCAATAAAATCATCAACACCTGCCGCTTCAGCAATAAATTTTGCAGTAAGAGGATTATCACCAGTAACCATTACTGTTTTCACTCCCATTTTACGCAAGCGTTCAAAGCGTTCATAAATTCCAGTTTTGATAATATCTTGCAGCTCGATAACACCAACAACAATTTCATTTTCTGAAACTACTAATGGAGTTCCGCCAGCATTTGAAATTATTTTTACTTGTTCAGAAATGTCATTTGGAAAAATATTTCCAGCCTTCTCAGTAATATATTTTATAGAATCATAAGCGCCCTTTCTAATTCGTAAACTATCGAAATCAATTCCAGAACTTCTTGTCTCCGCAGTAAACTTTATGAAAGTAGGATTGGCAATCTGATAACTCTTCGGATCTACACTAGCTAATTCAATAATTGATTTCCCTTCTGGAGTTTCGTCAGCTAATGAGCTAAGAACAGCACATCTAATTAAGTGTTTTTCCGAAACTGTTGAAGCAGGATAAAAATGTGTTGCTTTCCGATTTCCAATAGTTATGGTGCCAGTTTTATCGAGCAATAAAACATCAATATCTCCTGCTGTTTCAACTGCCTTTCCTGATTTGGTAATAACATTTGCTCTCAACGCTCTATCCATTCCAGCAATTCCAATAGCTGATAATAATCCACCGATAGTTGTTGGAATTAGGCAAACAAAAAGTGAAATAAATGCTGCTATTGTAATGGGAGATTTAGCATAATCTGCAAATGATTTTAACGTAACGCAAACGATAATAAAGATGATTGTAAACGCTGCAAGCAAAATTGTTAATGCAATTTCATTAGGCGTTTTTTGTCGTGAAGCGCCTTCCACCAATGCGATCATTTTATCAAGAAAACTTTCACCAGGTTCAGAAGTAACTTTCACTTTAATACTATCTGATAAAACTTTCGTTCCACCAGTAACACTACTTTTATCTCCACCAGCTTCACGAATTACAGGCGCTGATTCACCAGTGATAGCGCTTTCATCAATACTTGCTAATCCTTCAATAATCTCTCCATCGGTTGGGATAATATCACCAGCCTCACAAATAAAAACATCATCTTTTACTAACGTAGATGAACTTACAATTTGAATCTCATCAACACGAAATTCCCCAACAGGAAATATCTTTTTAGCAGGAGTATCTTCTCTCGTTTTCCGTAAAGAATCAGCTTGTGCTTTTCCTCTTGCTTCAGCTAATGCTTCCGCAAAGTTTGCAAAGAGTAAAGTAGAAAGCAAAATTAAAAAGATGATAAAATTATAAATAAGACTACCTTGGTTTTGTGCACCATTAAAAATTGCAACGCATACAATTAGCATTACCGCTGTACCAATCTCCACTGTAAACATAACAGGATTTCGACACATGATTTTGGGATTCAATTTAACAAAAGATTGAACAAATGCCTCTCTCATTAACTGCCCACCAAACAATGAATTTTGATTATTTCTCATAATAATGAATGTGAATAATAATTATATTGTAAAATATTCTGCTAATGGTCCTAAGGCTAAAGCGGGAAAGAATGACAATGCAGCAATGATAAAAATGACAGCAAATACCATTATCCCGAAAATAGAAGTATCCGTTTTTAATGTTCCAACGCTTTCAGGAATATGTTTTTTATTTGCAAGAGATCCTGCAATTGCCAGCGGTCCTATGATTGGCAAAAATCTACTTATCAATAGAACAATTCCAGTAGAGATATTCCAGAAAGGATTATTATCTCCTAATCCTTCAAAACCACTTCCGTTATTGGCAGCGCTAGAAGTATATTCATAAAGCATTTCAGAGAAACCATGATGACTTGGATTGTTTAACCAACCCGTTGCATTGCCATTAAACCAATATCCCATTGCAGTATTATGAGCTGCGAAATACGATGCTATTGCAGTTCCAGTAAGAATTAACAATGGATGTAAGATTGCAATAAATGCTGCAATCTTAACTTCTTTAGCTTCTACTTTTTTACCAAGAAATTCAGGCGTTCTACCAACCATCAAACCAGAAATAAAGACTGCGAGAATAATGAAAATATAATAGTTCAAAAATCCGACGCCGCAACCACCATAAAAACAATTAGTCATCATTGCTAATAATTGCATCGCTCCCGATAATGGCATGCTGCTATCGTGCATGCTATTAACAGAACCTGTAGAGATCACTGTTGTGGCAATACTCCAATATCCTGAAACAGCAGGTCCAAAACGCACTTCCTTTCCCTCCATGGCGCCAGTACTTTGTAAGATGCCTAATTTCTCAATTGCAGGACTTCCATGAATTTCAGATATGACTGTCGGAATGACGAGCAGCAAAAATCCTATTGTCATTACAGCAAAAATACTAATTGCAAATTTTTTCTTTTTAAGATAATAACCGATAGCAAAAATCATTGCAAATGGAATAATCATTTGTGCTATCATCTCAACCATGTTGGTGAAATAATTTGGATTCTCTAAAGGATGTGCAGAATTAGCTCCATAAAAACCGCCACCATTTGTACCAATATGTTTTATAGCTACGAATGCTGCTACAGGTCCGCGAGAAACTTGAAGAGAATCACCTTGTAATGTTGTGATGACTTCCTTACCTAAAAAAGTCATTGGCGTACCGTTGAACAAGAGTATAATCGCTACAACAATTGAAAGTGGCAATAAAACTCTTGTACAACTTTTAAGAAAATAATTATAGAAGTTTCCCAACTCAGCTGTTTGTCGTTCTTTTAAAGCGTTAAAAACTACTGCACATACAGCCATTCCTACACCCGCTGAAACAAAATGTAAAAACATTAAAAACATTTGAGACAAATAAGAAACTCCAGTCTCGCCAGCGTAATGTTGCAGATTACAATTTACCAAAAAAGAAATCGCTGTATTAAATGCTAGGTCAGGCGACATTGATGGATTTGCATCTGGATTCAATGGTAACCATCCTTGATTCATCAAAAGGAAAAAACAAATAAAACACCAAATGCAATTGATCAATAACATTGCAGATAAATGCTGTTTCCAATTCATTTCATGAGAATCATCGATTCCACTTATGCGAAAAAATAATTTCTCAATTGGATTAAAGATAGGATCAAGAAATGTTTTTCTTCCCGAATATATATTTGAAATGTATTTTCCTAAAGGAATAGCAAATACCAATGTTACGATGAACATGGTGAATATGCCTAAAATTTCAGTATTCATTTTTTCTTAAATAATTATATTTCTAAAATTTTTCTGGTCGTAGTAAAACATACACCAAATAAACAAATACTGCTATGGATAAAATAAATAGTGCCGTCATTTTAAATAGTATCAAAGAAGTGAATCGATTTATAACAAATTCCAAAAAGGAGTATCATTAACAGTGTTAGCAGTGTGGTTATCATTTTAATTAATTTAGGTCATGCTTTCCAATCGTTGTTCCGTTTAAAAGAAACTTTAGCAAATTGGTAACAAAATGCTAACTACCAAAGCTTTAGGATGGAGAAATATTATTACCAAAAAAATAAAACATAAAAAAACCCTTCCGTTATGAAAGGGTTGGTTTCCGTTATGAAAAAAATTTAGGAAATCTTGTACTCTTCAATTTTCCTATATAAAGTAGTTAAGCCGATATTTAATAGTCGAGCGGTTTCTGTTTTATTTCCATTGGTATAATTCAATACTTTTTGGATATGCAATTTCTCGATGCTCGCTAAATCAAAAGCAGATACTGTTTTATCAGAAGATGTTGAGAGTTGGTTAGTTTGAAATTCAAAAGGCAATGAGGAGAAAGTAATTTTATCATTACATAAAATGACGCTTCTTTCAATAACATTTTTCAGCTCACGAATATTTCCTTGCCATTCATGTTGTTTAAGTGCTTCCATATATTCAGGCTCAATGGTATCGATTCGTTTATTTGTTTTTGCAGCGAACAACGTTACAAAATGAAGAGCGAGTGGTTCTAAATCAGCTAACCTTTCACGAAGTGCGGGAAGTGAAATTTGAAATACTGCAAGACGATAAAACAAATCGGATCTGAAACGTTGAGATGCAATTTCATTCTGAAGATTTCTATTTGTAGCAGCAATTATTCGAACATTCACTTTTGTTGGAACGCTATCTCCTACTTTAAAAAACTCACCCGTTTCAAGTACTCGCAATAATTTGGCTTGAAGATCAATTGCCATTTCTGCAATCTCATCTAAAAAAAGAGTGCCGCCATCAGCCTCTTCAAAAAGACCTTTTTTATCTCGTATAGCGCCCGTAAATGCACCTATACGATAACCAAACATTTCACTCTCTAATAAATCCCGATTGAACGATGAACAATTCAACGCTACGAAAGCTTTATCTCTTCGCAAACTTGCCTGATGAATTGCTTGAGAAAAAACTTCTTTACCAGAACCAGTCTCACCTAAAAGCAAAACAGAAGTATCTGTAGGTGCAACTTTTTTTGCCAAATCAATTGCAACAGAAATAGTTTTCGATTTGCTAATGATACTTTCGAAAGAATATTTTTGAGCAACTTGTTGTTCGAGTGCGGCGATACGTTTGTTCAACGTAACTTTTTCGATTGCTCGATAAATTAAAGGAATTATTTTGTTGTTATCGTCAGCTTTCGTAATATAATCAAAGGCTCCATTCTTTATTGCTTGAACACCATCAGGAATATTTCCATAAGCGGTGAGCAGAATAATTTCAGTAAGTGGAAATTTATTTTTAATCTCCTTTACTAAATCCACGCCATTTCCATCAGGTAATTTAACATCGCACAGCACCGCATCAATCTCTTGCTGCTCGAGTTTTTTCAAGCCCGACTTACATGACTCTGCAACCACTACATCATAACCTTCTAAACCAATTATACGAGCTAATAAATCTCGCAATTTGATCTCATCATCGATGATTAATATTTTGGCCACAATGCGATAGAATAAATTAAATTTAATTAGAATATAAACTTATGCAACGATACTTTCAAAATTAAAATTACGAAGGAATTCAATGCTTCGATGAATATCAGAATACAATATACGATCCTTCTCAACAATTGGAATTTCTTTACGGTATGCAGTAAGAACAGACTCTAACTTTGCAGATGTTTTTAATGGTTTGCGGAAATACAAAGCTTGCGATGCATTCATTAATTCAATAGCGAGAATTTTTTCAAGATTATTTACAACTCGATATAATTTCGTAGCTGCATTAGAACCCATACTCACATGATCTTCTTGTCCGTTGGAAGAAACGATAGAATCAACAGATGCAGGAGTACATAATTGTTTATTCTGACTTACAATTGAAGCGGCAGTATATTGTGGAATCATGAATCCTGAATCTAATCCCGGATTCGCAACTAAAAATGCAGGTAAACCTCGCAAACCACTTATCAACTGGTAAGTTCTTCGCTCGCTAATACTTCCTAATTCTGCTAATGCTATTGCTAGAAAATCTAATGGCAATGCTAAAGGTTGTCCGTGAAAATTACCTGCGGAAATAATTAAATCTTCGTCAGGAAAAATTGTAGGATTATCGGTAACAGAATTAATTTCTGTAGTAAATGATTTCGAAATAAAATCAAGTGCATCCTTTGTTGCACCATGAACTTGCGGAATACAACGAAACGAATAGGGATCTTGAACATGTACTTTAGGATGAGCGATCAGTTCGCTATCACTTAACAAATCACGAAAACGTTTAGCCGTATTTATTTGTCCTACGTGCGGACGAATAGCATGAATTAATTCATGAAATGGCTCTATGCGTCCATCAAAACCTTCAAGTGATAATGCAGCAACAACATCTGCGATTCGTTCTAAACGTTTTGCTTGAAGCATCGACCAAACAGAATAAGCACTCATGAATTGCGTTCCGTTCAGCAAGGCTAAACCTTCTTTTGAACGCAATTGAACAGGCTTCAAATTAAATTTCTTTAATGCATCTGCTCCCGACATTTTCACTCCATCAACTGTTACTTCGCCTAATCCTATTAACGGCAAACAGAGATGTGCTAAAGGCGCTAAATCACCGGAAGCTCCCAATGATCCTTGCTCATAAATTACAGGAAGAATATCACTATTAAAAAATTCAATAAGCAATTTTACAGTTTCAACTTGTACACCAGAATTGCCATACGACATTCCTTGTATTTTCAATAACAACATCAACTTCACAATTTCAGCAGGTACCTCCTCGCCTACTCCA
>JAYVOC010000047.1:0-6481 GCA_043758125.1 Bacteroidota bacterium
CGGTTTATAGAGCAAGGACATTAATGTATTTTATAGATGGAAATATAATGTACAGTGATGATAGTAATTGCAATTCAATCGCTGCACGAAAAGGAAAAAATTTTATTGAAAATGACAATGAATATTCCATGACTCCTGATTGTCAAAATAATGTTTTAAAATTTATTTCGAAAAACTCAAATGATGACTTATTGGTTGTTAAAATATTTGATCTTCAAGGGAAATTAATTGCTAATTCACCATTAAATGAAAATGGTTCTTCCAAATTATTTCCATTTTACTATCCCAAAGAGGCATTTTATCTGGTTAATTTAACTGATAGTAAAAATCATTCCTATAATTTTAAACTGATTTGGTAAAATGAAAATTATAATATTTTTAGGTTCGTTTATTTTATTTTCTGGGAGTTTAGATGCACAAGGGATCAATAATCTATGGCTAATGGGCTTTGAGAATTATAATCCATTTCCGTTAGGTGCAACTAACATTGATTTCATTACTGGAATTCCAAATGTATATTTTGAACCAAATCGAAAAATGCAGATTCGTATTACATCCGTTAGTGCAGCTGATAGTAATGGCAATCTGCTATTTTATTCAAATGGAGCTTGGATTGCAAATCGAAAAAACCAGTTAATGGTAAATGGTGATTCTTTAAACCCAAGCTATTACACAACTATAAGTTATCAAACAGGCCTACGATTAATTGGGAGTCATATTGCCATAAAAATGCCAGCGAATGATTCCTTGTATTATTTAATTCATCAAACGGATGATTTTGTTACTTCATTTCAAGATAATAAATGTTATTATTCCATTATTAATATGAACGCAGATTCAGGCTATGGAGCGGTGATCGAGAAAAATCACATTTTTTTAAATGATAGTGTTGTAGCGCAAATGTCAATTTGTAAACATGGAAATGGCAGAGACTGGTGGATTATTGTTCCTCGTTTAGGTTACCCTGATTATTATATCTACATACTTACTCCAAATGGGTTAACTTATTCTTCTTTACAAACTATTGGAATGCGCTCCACTGCAAGTGGTCAGGCTGCCTTTTCACGTGATGGAAAACTTTATGCTAGTTATGACACTAAAACCGATCTTGAAATTTTTGATTTTGACAGATGCAACGGGAGCTTTAGCAATCCAAGACATGTTGCAATAAATGATAGTGCGTTAGGAATTGGGGTTTCATTATCTCCTAATGGTCGTTTTATTTATGCTTCATCAGGTAAAAGAGTTTACCAGTTTGATGTAAATAATTTGCAAAATTATACAACGGTTGCTGTTTGGGATTCATTTTATTCACCAAGCCCCCCTTTTGCAACGTTATTTTTAACACAAGAATTAATGCAGGATAATAAAATTTATATTAATACAGGCAACGGGACAGATTATTTACATGTAATTAATTCCCCTGATAGTTTAGGATTAGCATGTAATGTTCTCCAACATAATTTACACCTTCCAACTTATAATGCAGGATCTACTCCTTATTATCCTAACTATTCCTTAGGGCCTGTTGTTGGCAGTATTTGCGATAGCTTATCAGTAGGAATAAAAAATAACAATTTACAAAGTGCAGAGCTTCGCTTAAGCCCCAACCCCTGCCACGATAATGTTTGGGTAAACTACCACTTCCCTAATAACAAAGATGGCTGGCTAAATATTTATAATAGCATCGGAAAACTTGTTGTAAAGCGACGGATGTATTGGAGTACTACGCAACTATTGCTCTATACAAATGAGTTAAGTAGCGGTATTTATTTTGTAAAAATTTATGATGATACAAAATTTTTTATCAGTTCTGGCAAACTGATAAAAAATTAAATTACGAATTATGAAGAAACAAATAATAAAACAATTATTACTTCCAATAATCATATTTTGCTCCCTATCAGCATCAGCGCAGAAAGTCATACAAGATTCAACTCCAGTTGTAATAAATACATTGGATTTGATTGCGCAGGAAATTCGTATTAATCCGAAGGATACTGCAATGATGCACGAAAAAAATTTAATATTAAGTCCAATTTTTTTGACGATGGATCCATCAGCAAAAATTTATTCGAAAGAAGAAAGAGATAGTATTGTTGCGAAGGTTTTGTTTTATAAAAAGGCGTTGGAGAAAAATTAAAAACGTATTATTAATTGAGAACTTCCAAGTAAATAAACTGTATAAGTAACCCTCAATGTATCTGCATCTTCTCTGTACTCTCCGTCAATTTCAGGAAAAAATCTTCAAGCTGTCGACGAGATTCAATAGCATAAACAAGAAATCCATTTTCAATTAGAAAAATATTTAGCAGCGGAATTTGATCTAAATGTAATTGAAACGATAGTCCTTCTTCAGTTCGCTCTATAAATTGCGTTTTCCAAATAGAATTATTAATTGCAATTATTGTCTCTTCAACACGATCAATTTTTACTGTAACAATACGATCATTATCATGTAAAATAGTTTTTAACTCTCCTTGCGCAACAGTTACTCCTTTATTGATAATTGCAAGTCGGTTTGCAATTAACTCAAGCTCTGACAATATATGCGAGGATAAAAAAATCGTTTTCTTATGTTCTTTGCTAAGAAACAAAATCAAATTACGAATGTCAATAATTCCTTGAGGATCTAATCCTGTTGTAGGTTCATCTAAGATGATTAATTCTGGATCATGAATAAGTGCTTGCGCTAAACCCAAACGTTGCTTCATTCCATGCGAATACGTTTTCACCAAATCATCTCCCCTACTCCGTAATCCTACAAACTCCAAAAGTTCTGAAATTTTATTCTTCTTTAAAGTAAGTCCACTAAGGTTTGCTAATAATTCTAGATTTTTTTTAGCAGATAAATAATTATAAAAATCAGGCTTCTCAACGATACATCCAATACGTCGCAAAACAGCACTACGATGATCAGTTAAATTTTTACCGAAGATATTAATTGTACCTTCAGTAGGTTTAATCAATGAAACCAACATACGAATAGTTGTACTTTTTCCAGCACCATTTGGACCAAGAAAACCAAACACATCTCCTCTGTAAACATCCAAATCAAGACTATCAACTGCTTTGAATGAACCATAAGATTTATTCAGTCCGCGAACTTCAATAACCTTTTCCATATTATCCAATTATTTCTTCGTCGAGAGGATCCACAGAAGCATTAAAAAATTTAAGCAATTTTCCATTTTCGTCTATTAAATATTTACAGAAATTCCACGTTGGTTCTTGCGAGTTCCAACCATTTTGTGATGAATCACCAAGCCATTGGTATAACGGATGAACAACATCACTCTTAACATTTATTTTTTCAAACATTGGAAATGTAACGTGATATTTAGTTTCGCAAAAAGTTTTAATCTCCTCTTCGCTTCCAGGCTCTTGAGCACCAAAATCATTACTCGGAAAACCAAGAACAACAATATTATTCTTCAAAAATAATTCTTGTAATTGAACATATTGATGTGTATATCCGCATTCAGATGCAGTATTCACAATCAATAATTTTTTACCTTTAAATTTTGAAAGAGATATTTCCTCTCCATCAATTGTTTTTACCTTAATATCAAAAATGGAAACGAGTGGAGTATTTTTTTCAGGAGCAAACAGATATTGCTTTTTTGACATCTTCTTTAGTATTGGATAGAATAAATTTTTCAGGAATGAAGGAATTGGTAGATACATTTTGATTTTGTAACAAAATTCAGCCTCAAAGGTTATTAAAATACCTGATAAAAATAGGAAATTTATTAAAACCAAGTAATTTATGCCTTGGGTAAAACGAATTTGAATTCACAACCCATACCTAACTCGGATGCTAAAGAAATTTTACCGCCTTGAGCTTCTATGAACTCCTTGCTAATTGCTAAACCTAAGCCTGTGCCTTCTTTATTTGTTCCAGGAATCCTAAAGTAACGATCAAAAACTTTCTCCTTAAATTTAGATTCAATTCCTTTTCCGAAATCTTTTACAGAAAACTCAACAGCAGTATTAATTTCCTTAGCTGAAAGAATCACTTGTGCATTTTCATGTGAGTAACGAATTGCATTTGCAACCAAATTAGTTAAAACCCAAGCGGTCTTTTCTGGATCTGCGCTCACATTAGGAATTTTTTCTTCAATCTGATTCACCAATTTAATCCCGGACTTTTCTGCTTGACTTCTATTTGCATTGATTGCATAATTCATCATCTCTAAAGGATTAGCAGATTGTAGTGAAAGTTGAATCTTCCCCGTTTCTACTTGCGACATGTTCAGCAATTCACTGGTAATCTTTAAGAGCCGCTCACTGTCCTCCTTGATATGTTGCATCAAACCACTTTGCTCCACGTTCAATTCCCCGATACGTTTATCTTCTATTAATTTCAGACTCATTAATATGGAAGCAATAGGAGTTTTTAATTCATGAGAAACCGTAGCAATAAAATTTGTCTTCGCAAAATCTAACTCTTTAAACGGTGTGATATTCTTTAATATCAAAACATAGCCAATTTGCTTATCAATATTTTCACCTGTTGGCTTTAAGCTAATAAGCAGAATTTCTTTTTCAAAATAACTTTCCTTTCCATCAGCATAAATCTTCATTGGCTTTGAAGTAAAAGAAGTAGTGTTTTTAGAGGAGGAAATAATATCATTCGTTAACGACTGCATTAAGTCATTCTTTAATGAAATATCGGTTGCCAAACTTCCAATTAATTGTTCTGATTTTAATGCAAGAATTTTTAATGATTGCTCATTTGCAAATAATATCTTCAAATTCTCATCAAGTCCAATAATTGGATCAGGCATATTATTTATAAGAATTTCAATTCGTTTCTTCTCAAATAATAATTTCGCAAGATTACTATTTTCATACTCTTCCAATTTCGCAGACATCGAATTAAATGCAATTGACAGATCAGCAAATTCATCGTTACCTTTAAAATGCAATCGTTGAGAATAATTTTTATTTGCAATTTCTTGAATACTTTGTGTTAACTGTTTTATAGGATTAGCAATGTGACCAGGGAAATTAATTAACAATGAAAAAGAAATTAGAAAACATAAAGTTGCAGTAACGACGATCCAAGTATTCGCTCTGTGAGCTGTTTGTTCGGCAACTTTACTTTTACGAACAATAGCATTCATATTAAGATTCATCAATTCATATAAATCGGTACGAATTACTTTTTTTTGTAAAGTATCATGCGGGTTGTTTTGCAATTTACTAAAATGTTCCGTTAGCACATTTGTAATATCCAGTTCGCCCTCCTCCGTAATATTTTTTAATTGCTCATCAAGATTTGATTTGAACAATTTAAAATCGGCGATACCATTTACATCTTCATCCAATGCGATTAGCATCTGACGAGAATATTTTAGCGTATTATAATTGGCAACCATTACTCCTTTTGTATCACCCGTTAAAGCATTAATGTATTTCACAGATACCGTTGCTAATATTATTATCAACAAAAATAAAAGTCCAATTCCTAATGTAAGCTTTGTTTTAACTCTCATGATAGAATAATTAAATCAATATCAGCAGCTGATAATTTTTTAAGTAATTGATTGAAAACATTCGTTGCCCAAATGATTTTCATCAAATTCAAATGAGGTTTACCAATACAGATTGTGGTAATTTTATTTGCTTCAGCTGTTTCCCCAATTGTAGCTGCAATATTATCACTTTGTACGGTTAAAACCTCGGCACCAAGCTCGGTAGCTAGTTTAAAGTTATTAATTAAATGCCTTTGTTTATCAAGTGCAATTTTATCAGAATTCTCTGACGGTATTTGAACATACAAAACAAACCAGCGACTATGGTAGTAATTTGCAAGACGAGAGGTTTTCCGAATTACCACTTTTGCTGTGAAATCATTGCTGCTGATGCAAGCCATAAATCGCTCTTGTCGAACAGTTGTATGACGAGAAACTTCACTCTCCACTTTGCGTTCAACTTGAGAAGCTACTTCTTTCAGCGCTAACTCTCGTAATTGAAGAATATTTTCCGACTTGAAAAAATTATCTAATGCCGCCTTAATTTTTTCTGCACGATAAATTTTTCCTTCTTTAAGTCGGATGATTAATTCATCTGCAGTCAAATCAATATTTACAACTTCGTCAGCCTGTGATAATACTGAATCTGGAACACGTTCTTTTACTTCTACACCAGTAATTGCTTTTACCTCATCATTTAAACTTTCAATATGCTGAATGTTAACAGCAGAAATTACATTTATACCTGCATTCAAAATTTCTACAACATCTTGCCAACGTTTTTCATTTGGACTACCTTCGATATTTGTATGTGCAAGCTCATCAACAATCACCACTTCAGGACGAAGAGCAATGATTGCTTGAACATCCATCTCGTCTAATTGTTTTCCTTTGTAAAAAATATTTCGTCTAGGAATAACTGGAAGTCCTTCTAATAATGCTTGCGTCTCTTCACGGTTATGCGTTTCAATATAACCAATCTTAACATCTATACCGCTCTT
>JAYVOC010000048.1:0-22881 GCA_043758125.1 Bacteroidota bacterium
AATCATAAACAGCTAAATAGGGATGATGAAAATTATTAACATCTGCTTCTGCACCGCTAATCACCAATTGATGTTTGGAATTTTCTATCACATGAAATGCTTGTTCATCAACACCAACTCCTAAAGTACGTTGCCAAATAACATTTCCTGCGGTATCTGTCTTTACAATCCAAAAATCATTATTAATGTTTGGAGAATATTTTACATGGTTCCCAACAAACACATATCCACTGTCACTACTTTGAATACAATCGTAAAAAACATTTACAGAAGTGTCCCCAATAAATTTAACAAATTCTGTATCGCCAACTGCATTGTACTTTATTGCCATACCTTTAACTTGATTAGTTACAGTAATTATAGCTGCCCCCAAAATCCAACCACCATCAAATGTTGGTTTTAATGAACCTGAAAATCCAACATAGCATTGCGCTCCTGGATATTCAAAATATTTTTGATAGGCGATGGTTCCATCCTTATTTAATTTGCCAAATTCAACTCCATAAGTATTCGTTAATAAATCAGCTCCATAAGTGCTATACACATAACCACTATCTGAAACTTGATGAATACTATAAGGTAATTCTCCATAAATACTATAATGAAAAATAGTGTCGAAGTTCTGCTGCGCTTCACAAATAAAAGATAATAAACAGGCACTTATAAAAAGTGCCTGTTTATATATGGAAGTTGGTTTCATTTTAGTGGATTACTATCAAAGGTACTGATTTTAACCGTTCTGATCCATCCATTAATTGTAAATAGTAAATACCTTGTTGCAAGTTATACGTAGGGATAACTTGCTTATTATTTTCTTGATTTAAGGCACACTTACTTAAAATTTTACCAGTAATATCCGTTACTAAAAGGGTTGGATTAGATGCATGTGACGTAAACCCATAAGTCACATTTACCTCAGAACTTGCTGGATTGGGACTTATTGTCAAAACAGCATCATTCGTAAAGGTGTAATAATTGGTGATAACATATTTTGGCTTTTTAGACATTATTCTTTGATTACTTTCTTCTCTAAATAATGGTATTTCAGGAACACTTTCTGTTTGGTTTAGGATATGTAATACGTTCTTAGCCTGAATTGCAGATGGACCGAACTGATTTGAAAGAGTTATAATTGAATCTAACTCTAATTCTAATTCATTTTGCTATTCAATTATATTCAGTAAGTACACATCTCTTTTGTGATAAACATTTTCTAATATCAGTGAGATAGAATTTTCTTTGTACAGTTTATAGTAATTTCAATTACAAAAAGTCACAACTAATTTTTACGCCCATCTTGCTTCTTCTCGTTGTCTTTTCTTTTGTTCTTTGGTTAATATTAAATGAATGATGAATGATACTCTGCTATGTTCTGAATTCAATTTGATATTCGAAATTTCAAATTCTCTTTGTTTTAAAATTTGTTGGATTTCAACAACCGAAAGCAAGTGATTTGTATTTGAATAAATCTGCGTTCTTAGTTCATATTTTAAAATTTGGAAAATGAGTGGATAAGATTTCTTTAACCAGGTTTTGATGGAATATCTCATCCACGCAATTCCCATGTCTTGTTTTCTAACGTTAGATTCAACTTTCAAGTAAGAATTATCTTCTGCAACTGTAACTGAAATTTCTGTTCTCATTTTATATGATCGTATTATAATCAAATTGAATGATCGTAAAATAATCAATTAATTTCAATTTCCTAGTATAAGTTGAAAAATTATTATGTGAAATCAATATTTTTTCTGTCCCAATTTTTCATTTTGGGCATAAATTGAGGTTTAAAAAATTGATGTAGAACTCCAATCATTTTTACCTCTCAAAAAAGATATTTTTTGGGTATAAAAAAAGCCCCATTTTTTGGGCTTTAAACTCAACGGTAAAGGCGGGATTATTCCCCTTTGCGGAATGATCCCGTTGAGGGGGGATGCAAAGTAAATATTAAAATGGTGGAGCTACGCTCATCGTCATTTTTTGTCTTTACACTTTCGCAAACAAGTTTGCTTCGTTTCAAAACAAAAAATGCCAGTACTTTTCGTACCAGCATTTTAATATTTCCTTTGCGGTGAGGGCGGGATTCGAACCCGCGGTACAGTTTCCCGTACGACAGTTTAGCAAACTGTTCCTTTCGGCCACTCAGGCACCTCACCTTTCAAGGTCGGCAAAAGTATAAAATCTTGCCATGCTAACAAACCCTTATTTTAATTTTTCTTGAAGCAAGTTGCTATCAACCTGAATTTTATATTTGTACAGAAGCCAAATCTATATGTTACCATTTACATCAATAAAAAATACCACAGCTTTTTTGTCATTCTTATGCGTGGCAGCAGCCTGTAATTTATCTCCTAAAAAAGTAGATAACACCGAAAATGAATCTGGAATCTATCTTCCACTAGATTCTCCTTCAACTCGTTCAGTTAATTGGTCGGATAAGAATACGGTGCTGGTACATATCATCGCCGATCCAGATAACCTACATCCAACCAATGGAACTTCGCAAACAAGAGCCGAGCTAAGTCTTTACTTAAATGGTGCTCTTTTGCGTACTGATCTTCGATCGGGAGAGCTAAAACCAGGATTGTGTACTGGGTTACCAGTAATTTCTGACGACCACTTGCGCCTAACTTTCGAATTAAAGGAAGGACCATTGTGGGATGATGGAAGTCCATTGACAGTTCAAGATGTAATTTTTACAGCCAAAGCTGCGAAATGTCCATTGACAGATAACCCCGGCTTTAAACCTTATTTTGAGATGGTGAAGGATGTTGTTGTTGATCCTTCAAACGCTAAAAAATTTACGGTGATCATGAGTAAAGCGTATGTTCAGGAAATGGGGATATGGAGCGATTATCCAATCATTGAACGTGCATTTTATGATTCTTCGGATGTACTCTCGAAATTTTCTTTCGCTCAATTTGATGATCCAAAATTTAAAAGTTCTGAGCAACCCAATTTAGTTCATTGGGCAACAAATTTTAATGCTCCTGAAAAGGGCTTCGATCCAAAAATGATTAGCGGTATTGGTGCATATAAATTAGAATCATGGCAAACAGGACAATCGATTGTGCTAATTAAAAAAGCAAATCATTGGTCGGAAGATTCTGATAATTATTGGGAGAAAGCTCAGCCAGAAAAAATAATTTTTAAAGTGAATAGAGATGCCGCATCTCAAAAGTTGGAATTCGGAAACCAAACGTATGATGGATCTGCCTATTTGGGAATTCGTACGTTGCTTGATTTGCAAAGTGATTCAACATTCAATAAAAATTACCATTCAAAGTTTATGGATTCGTATGGATATACTTACATCGCTTTTAACATGAAACCTGATGGTACAAAACATCAAAAGATTTTAACGGATGTACGTGTGCGCAAAGCTTTGGCGTTATCTTCTCCCGTTGCTGATTTAATTAAAATTATTAATCGCGGTGTTAATAAGCGAATTAATGGTCCGGTTTCTTTGTTGAAAAAATCTTACAATAAAAATATTCCCTTGGTTCCTTTTGATGTGAATGCTGCAAAAAAATTGCTTGAAGAAGCTGGTTGGAAAGATACCGATGAGAATGGTGTTCTTGATAAAATTATTGATGGAAAAAAAGTACAATTTGAAATCGAGTTGGCGTATTTAACAACGCAGGTGGAGTGGAAAGAAATGTCGTTGATGATTGCTGAAGGAATGGCAAAAGTAGGAGTGAAAGTAAATGCAACTCCGTATGATTTTCCATTGTGGATGCAGAAGGCAACAAGTCATGATTACGATATGATTATTGGCTCGTGGGGTGGAAGTTCTGGTCCTGAAGATTATGAACAATTATGGTCGTCGAAGAGTTGGGCAAATGGCGGACCGAATTACACTGGCTTTGGTGATGTATCTTCTGATGCAATTCTTGATAGTCTCAATGTTACCTTTGATGAAAAAAAGCGATTAGATCTTGAACAACAGATGCAGCAAAAAATTAGTGATCAACAGCCGTATATTTTTCTTTATCAATTAGTGCGTCGATGTGTAGTTCATAAACGTTTTGCTGGTGCTGAATTTTATGCTGAAAAACCTGGAGTGACGTATAATAATTTGCATGTAGCGAATAGTCCAGTTGCGAAAAATTCTGCTGTAGCGCAGTAATAAAATGATATGATACAATTACTGATAAAGCGAATAGGAGCGCTGTTTTTTTCGCTGACGGTAATTATTGTTATTGGTTTTTGGTTGACGCAAGCGATGCCTGGTGATCCAGTGCAGAGAATGTTAAGCACCACAAATCAATTAGAAGTTGGAAACATTGAAAATCATTCTCAAAAATATGATCAATTGTATTATCAATTGGGATATGAGATTCCTGATTTTTATTTTACTTGGACAAATTTATGTGTGCCTGATTCGTTTTATAAAATACCACAACTCAATCGAAGAAATCAATTAATTTTACTCAGCACAGAAACAGGAAACGCATCTGATGTGTATGCTTTCAGAAAAGCTGAAGAGCAATTAATGTTTCAGATTAGTAATTCTAATAAAATTGGCAAAGAAGTTAAAATTGAATTGCAAACATTTGTTAATCGTATTCAGCAACAAACAAAATCATCTGAAATTTCAACTTCAATTAAAAATTGTAAAGAATTCAATAAAGTACAAGATGTTGAACTATTAACTTCCTTTGATTTAGTAAAAAAATACTTTTATACTTTTGAAGATGAAAAAGCTGGTTGGAAATTATGGCTTCCAGTTATCAAATTTCATTCAAAAAATCATTTTCAACAATGGCTATTTGGGAGTACTAACATTGCAACAACAAATTATAATGACAGAGGAATCTTTCGTGGTGATTTAGGCTATTCAACGGTTACACATCGATCAGTAACTTCAATATTAAAAAAGGCTTTTGAAATAACGTTTATCTTATCAACGCTTGCAATTTTTATTGCTTTATTCTTTTCAATCCCGATTGCAATTGTATTAGTTTTATTTCGAAATAAAAAAATTGTTCATCTTGCTCCGGGAATTTTATTGTTCATCTATACGATACCTGTTTTTTTTCTTGGAACATTGTTATTGATGATTTTTGCAAATACCTCAGTTATTGTATTGTTTCCTTCATCAGGGATTGCACCTGCTGGAGGTTTCAGTTTAAGTCTTTCTTCATGGCAAATATTTTTACACACTTTACCATATCTTGTTTTACCGTTAATTACTTATACCATTGGTTCACTTGCATTTTTTATTCGCCTTGTGCAAGCTTCTTTAATCGATCAATTGGATACTGATTATGTTAAAACAGCAAGAGCAAAGGGTGCAAGTGAAAAAAGAATTGTTAGTATTCATGCGCTGCGCAATTGTTTAATTCCACTCGTTACTTCAGCAGCAACAGCTTTCCCAGCGATGATTTCAGG
The DNA here is from genome assembly GCA_043758125.1 of Bacteroidota bacterium. Taxonomy (GTDB): domain Bacteria; phylum Bacteroidota; class Bacteroidia; order AKYH767-A; family OLB10; genus JANXSD01. The sequence goes on from JAYVOC010000048.1 coordinate 5,392, forward strand.
CTCAATCATTTTAGAAAATATTTATTCTATTCCTGGTATGGGAACTGAAATGGTTCGTGCTGTGCAAAATCTTGATTACCCAGTCATGATTGGATTTTTTCTATTGATGGGTGTAGTTACTATTTGTGTTTATATGTTTTCCGATTTATTGCATAGCTATATCGATCCTCGAATACATTTGAAGATGAAGGAGGAAGCTCATGCGTAATATCTGGCATCTAGCACGGAAAAAATCTTCGTTTAGATGGGCTGCACGCTTTTTATTTGTCGTTGGTTTTGTTGCCGTCTTTTCTCCTTTCATTGCGAGTGAACAACCTTTGTTGGTTTATAATCAACACGGATTACAGTCTCCTGTTATTAAAAATTTATTAAATAATACTACAGGATTATTCGACAATACTGATTGGAAATCTCAAAATAATGAGTTCGTTATTTATCCACTTATTCCATGGACCGCTGGAAAAGGTGATTATGCAAATGCAGATTATAAAAGCCCATTTGCGCAACAAATACTTTTGGATAATCAGTCAAAGGAAATTTCGATGCCATTGCGATTTCGACATTGGTTTGGGACTGATTTGAGAGGTGCGGATGTACTAGCAGGAATGATAAATGGTGCTGGAGTTTCAATTAGAATTGGATTTATTGCAGCACTACTTGCATTTCTATTGGGATTGTTAATTGGTGGAGCTGCGGGATGGCTTAAAGAATTTGGCTTACAACTTAGTTTAGGTTTTTGTTTTGCGATGCTCATCTTTTTAATATTTGTAATACAATTATTTTGTACCTCAAGTTATTTAATGATTTCATCTTTACTAATTAAATTTATTATCATAATTATTTCGTTGTTTATATTTGTAAAGGTTGGGCGAAGTCTATCCTATTTTTATTTTTTCTCAAAAAAAATTAAAATCCCCTTTGATGTATTCGTGCTACGATTAATAGAAATTGTAAGTAGTTTTCCAAAGATTGTACTGATCTTAGTTTTTGCTGGTTTCTTCAAAGCATCAATTGGTTTATTAATTTCATTACTCGTATTTACTGGTTGGCCTGATTTTGCTCGGATCATCCGTTCTGAGTTTATTCGATTGAGTAAATTCAATTATATCGAAGCGGCTAGGCAAATTGGTGCTAGTGACCGACGAATCATTCTTCGCCATATTTTACCAAATGCTATTGTGCCAGTTTTGGTAACATTCGTTTATGCAATTGCATCGTATATGCTTATTGAAGCTGGACTAAGCTTTTTAGGAATAGGAGTACCGCCAACAGAAGTTACATGGGGTTCGTTAATGGCATCAGGAAAGGAAAATTTAAATGCTTGGTGGTTGATACTTTTTCCTGGAATGATGCTAACTTTAACGATAGCGAGTTTTCATACTGTTGCAGAGGGTATACAGAAACAATTAACAAAATGATATATTGAAATAAGTTTAATGATATTCTTTACCGATACAATAGATCATTTAACCTATTTAAAACATAAGTAACATCCTAAGAAAATATCTTCGATAAGAACATTTTCAATGAACTCCACTACTAAAACAGTTTTATATCATTTTGTAGGATGGGCATTCTTTCTTCTGCTAGTCTTTTTATTGCCAATAAGTCCACCTAGATTGGAAGGAAATGAAATAGTTGGAATGGGTTTCATTTGGGTTCTGAGTTTAATGATCATTGTATTGATAGGATTTTATTATTTGAATGCTAATGTGCTTTTTCCGCAGTTGTTTTTGAAAAGAAAACGCGTAAATTATTTCCTAATCGTTATTGGTATTTTAGTTTTACTCTTTTTTATTCCAGTCATTGTAGGAGCCATCATCCATCCTCCTCAAATGGAAATGGACAATCATCATCCCCAACCAAATTTTATTCTTGCAACACTTGTTATGTTTTTTATAATATTCATTGCTAGTTCATGGCCATTATTATTGAAACAATGGTTTTGGCTTGAAGGAAAAAATAAAGCAATTGAATATGAAAAAACAGTAACAGAGTTATCACTTTTGAAATCACAAATCAATCCGCATTTTTTGTTTAACACATTAAATAATATTTATACATTGGCAATCACGAATTCAACACAAACTCCTGAAGCTATTCTCAAACTTTCGAAGTTGATGCGTTACCTAATGAATGATTCACAACAAAAGTCGGTTCCATTATCAAAAGAAATTGAACATTTAAGTCAATACATCGATTTGCAGAAATTGCGTATCACTGAAAAAGTAACTATTGATTTTATTGTTGAAGGTGATACCTCGTTAAAAGAAATTGCTCCATTAATTCTATTGCCGTTTGTGGAAAATGCTTTTAAATACGGAATTTCAGCACATAATATTTCTACTATTCAAATACAAATTATAATAAGGGATAATTTGGTTTCATTGAAAGTTATTAATCCAATTTTTAGAAGTAATACAATCCTTTTAGAAGCCAGTGGAATTGGATTGGCGAATGTAAAGCGAAGGTTAGATTTACTATACGAAAATCATCATCAATTAAACATTACAAATGATGATGATAGATTTGTTGTTAATTTAGAAATTATCTGCTAATGTTACGAACTGTTATTGTGGATGATGAACCACTTGCTATTAATCTTCTAAGAAATTATTGCGCTCAGATTCCCTATATTCATGTGTTGGAAACATTTACTGATGCATTATCATGTTCAGATTATTTAAAAAAAATAAATGTTGATTTGCTTTTTTTAGATATTAATATGCCCGATATTTCAGGTCTAGAATTTTTTAAAAGTATACAAAACCCACCTGCAGTAATATTTTCAACTGCCTATAGTGAATATGCTGTTCAAGGATTCGATTTGTCAGCAGTGGATTATCTTCTAAAGCCTTTTGATTTTGAGAGATTTCGTAAAAGTGTGGAAAAGGCTAAGGACCAACATTATTTTAAAAATCAAAAAATTCCAAAAGAATCTGCATATATTTTTATTAAATCGGATTACCAATTATTAAAAGTGAATGTAATAGATATCGTTTTAATAGAAGGACTCGATGATTATATTAAGATTTATACAGACGGTAAAATGATTCTTACTTTGATGAGCTTAAAAGCTATATTAGAAATTTTACCTGAAAATGAATTCGTAAGAGTGCATCGTAGCTTTATTGTTCCTTTATCTAAAATTAGAAGCATGAATAAAAAATCAGTTCGTGTTGGTGAGCAAGAAATTCCTATTGGAAATACGTATGCGCAAGCATTTTTTAGCAAAGTAGAGAATAGTTCTGATGGTTTAAATTTGAAATGACCGATGAAAAAGTAATCCTAACCTAGTTTTAATGTATTGATAGTATTTTCATTTTAATATTTGCAAATAATGTTTCTTAAAATGCGTTCTATCTTAACATAAAAAATTGTTATGAAATTAAAAAGTAATATAGCAACTAGCGAATCTGGCTTTGTTTTCAACCCAACTTCTGGTGACTCCTATTCTGCAAATGCTGTTGCTGCAGAGATAATGTTACTCTTAAAAGAAAATAATTCTATTAAAGAGATAAAACAAATAATGCTTTCTCGATATGAAGTTGATTCAAGTCATTTTGAAAAGGATTTGGATGATTTCATTGCACAATTACGTGATCAAAATCTTTTAGAATTATGACCAACTCAACTATATCTCCAATTGAATTGGTAATCGCTGTTACTGGTCTTAATGCAATTGATAGCCCCGGACCAGGCGTATCTGTAATTCGCGCTATTCGTGATTGTAAAGATTTTAAAGTACGTATTGTTGGTCTTTCTTATGAATCATTGGAGCCTGGGATTTACATGCATGATATCGTTGATAAAACGTATCAGATACCTTATCCATCAGCTGGCACAGAATCACTTTTAAATCGTCTTACGGAAATTAATATTCATGAAAAGATAGATGTGTTAATACCAAATTTTGATGCTGAGTTACATAATTTTATTAAAATCAGCGATGCCTTATTAAAAATTGGTATAAAAACTTTTCTTCCTTCACATGAACAACTTGATTCTCGTGATAAAATAAATTTGTCGGAGTTTGGAAAGAAAAATAATTTTGATGTTCCTGCAGATAAAATTTTGTATCGAATGGAGGATCTGCCAATGGCCGCTAAAGAGTTAGAATTTCCAATTGTTGTTAAAGGAAAATATTACGAGGCAACGGTTGCTTATACTTTAGAGCAAGCGCAAAAGGCTTTTCTAAAATTACAAGCTAAGTGGGGATTGCCAATTATTGTTCAACAATTTATTTCTGGAACTGAAATAAATATTGCTGCGTTAGGTGATGGGGAAGGAAATGCAATAAGTGTTATTCCCATGCGTAAGTTATACATCACTGATAAGGGTAAGGCATGGGCTGGAGTTACTTTGGAAGATGATTCTCTCATTGATATGGCAAAACGCTTTATTGAAATTACAAAATGGCGCGGTGGCTTCGAAATAGAAATAATGCGTTCTCCTGAAGGTGTTTTATATATTATGGAAGTGAATCCTCGCTTTCCAGCTTGGATTTATTTAACAGCAGGAGCAGGGCAAAATCAGCCCGCAGCATTAGTTAAAATGGCGATTGGAGAAAAGGTAATTCCGTTCACCAATTATCAAGTAGGAAAAATATTTATTCGCTATGCTTGGGACTTGATTACAGACATTCAAGAATTTCAACAAATTTCAGCATTCGGTGAGTTGTAATTATTATTAATCAATTATGGAAAAGCTAAAATACGAACGACCTGTTATTAAGAAATTGAATGCAGGTATCATGAATAAATTTGGTATGCGTACGGAGTTTACTCCACACACACATATTGAAGGTGTTGCAGTAAAAGATATTATTGCAAAATATGGTTCGCCTGTTTTTGTAATTTCTGAACGTCAAATTCGTAAGAACTATCAACAAGCCGTTAGATCTTTTCGTACACGATATCCAAAAGTGCAATTTGCATGGTCGTACAAAACGAATTACATGAATGCTGTATGTAAAGTTTTTCATCAAGAAGGTTCATGGGCAGAAGTTGTTTCTGGTTTCGAGTACCATAAAGCATTAGGCAATGGAGTGCCTGGAAATAAAATTATTTTTAATGGTCCTGATAAACGAGAAGAAGAAATCATATTAGCAATTAATAACGATTCCCTAATTCATGTAGACCATTTTGATGAATTATTTTTGTTGATGGAGATAGTTGAGAAAATGGATAAACGTCCTCGTGTAGCTATTCGTGTGAATATGGATACTGGAATTTATCCAATGTGGGATCGTTTTGGATTTAATTATGAAAACGGACAAGCTTGGAATGCTATTAATAAAATAATGGCATCTGAGAAACTGGAACTGGTAGGATTGCATTCACATATTGGAACATTTATGTTATCTACAGCCGCCTACGCTGTCGCAACATCTAAACTTTGTGATCTTGCTTTTAACTTCAATAAAAAATTTGGTAAGGCTATTCAATATTTGGATTTAGGAGGTGGATTTCCCTCCTCAAATACTTTAAAAGGTGCATATTTACCTGGTGCAGATACCGTACCTTCAATAGATGAATTCGCTGAAGCAATCACATCTACCGTACTTAATTATGGCTTTAAACAAGAAGAACTTCCTTTGCTAATTTTGGAAACTGGCAGAGCATTAATTGATGATGCTGGGTTTCTTTTGGGTTCTGTATTAGCAACTAAAAGATTAAGCGATGGGCGACGTGCAACAATTTTAGATTTTGGCGTGAATATATTATTTACTTCATTTTGGTACGATCATAAAATAACTCCAGCACAAGAATTTAGTCATCACACAGAAGATATGGTTTTGTTTGGTCCACTTTGTATGAATATAGATGTTGTACGCGAAACAGTAAATCTTCCTTTACTTCAAAAGGGTGATCAAGTTGTGGTGCACAAAGTTGGTGCATATAACATGACGCAATGGATGCAGTTTATTAGCATGCGACCTTCCATCGTGATGATTGATGAGAATGAAACGATGCATCAGATTCGTAAACCAGAAACTTTAGCATATCTCGAATCATTAGAAAATATTCCAGATCATTTGCAGCAAATTAAATTGTAATATGCGTAAGCTGAAAGAAGATTGTTTTTCTGTGCTTTTGCCAGGATTGCTTAATAGCTATTCTGTAATCTTTTTCGCAAGAAATATTAAGTTTGGAATTTTATTGCTGATCGTAAGTTTCTTTAATCCTGTTGCTGGATTATCTGGATTAATTGCAGCTATGATAGCCCTTTTTACATCATATTTAATGGGCTATAGTAAAGAACTAATTCGTGATGGATTGTATAGTTTTAATGCATTGATGGTGGGAATAGGATTAGGGACATTTTATCAAGTTTCTTCCATCTTTTTTCTTGTATTAGGATTCTCCGCATTGTTAACATTTATTGTCACCATAGTTATTGCTGGTTGGTTAGGTAAAAATAAATTACCGTTTCTTAGTTTGCCTTTTCTATTTACATTTTGGCTATTACTTCTTTCAACAAGAGAGTTTTCACAACTAGGATTAAGTGAACGAAATATTTATTGGATAAATGAAATGGTGTCGATAGGAGGTAAGCCACTCTTTGATTTTTTTAATGTGTTTGAACAATTGAATTTACCAATTGTTATTTCAGCATATTTTCATTCACTCAGTGCAATATTTTTTCAAGATAATTTAATCGCAGGAATTTTAATCGCATTTGGAATTTTATATTATTCGCGAATAGCTTTTTCGCTCAGTTTAATTGGATTCTTTTCAGCAATTTTATTTTATCATCTTACAGGAACTGATCTTAATAAATTAAACTATTATAATTTAGGTGCAAATTTTATTATGGCATCTATGGCCATTGGTGGATTCTTTACTATCCCCTCTGCTTGGTCGTATCTATGGGTGATATTATTAACGCCAATCATTACTTTTTTTGTGTTAGGTACTGAAGCTGTTCTTCATCCTTATCAGTTACCTGTATATTCACTTCCCTTTTCTGCAGTAGTAATTATTTTTCTTTATTTTTTATCATTTCGATTACGCATAAAAAAATTATTTTTAACAACTGTTCAATATTATTCGCCAGAAATAAATCTCTATACTTTCCGAAATAATTTGGAACGACTTCGTGATAATTATTATGTCCCTTTGTCATTGCCTTTTTGGGGTGAGTGGATGTTGTCACAAGGATACGAAGGGGGAATTACTCATAAAGGCGATTGGAGTAAAGCACTTGACTTTATGGTTCTTGATGAACAGATGAAAACGTATTCAGATCCTGGTATTGTTACTGAGCATTATTTTTCTTTTAATAAACCAGTACTTGCTGTCGCAGATGGATTTGTAGAAGAGATAATCGATCAAGTAGAAGATAATACTATCGGACAAGTTAATACTGAGCAGAATTGGGGTAATACAATTGTAATTAGACATAACGTTGGGCTTTATTCAAAATTATCACATCTAAAAGCTGGTTCAATAAAAGTAAAAATAGGCGATTGGATTCAAAAAGGTCAATGGATAGCTAATGTTGGGAATTCTGGTCGGTCTCCTGAACCTCACTTGCATTTTCAGATGCAATCAACGCCACATGTTGGTGCTCGAACTCTTAGTTATCCAATGGGACATTTTATGACTAGAGATACTAATGGATATCATCTTCATAATTTTGAGATACCAGACGAAGGGCAACTTGTCTCTAATGTTTTATTAACTCCTTTATTGCAAGAAGCTTTTCGATTTCAACCAGGCACAAGATGGAAGTATTCTTATTCAATAAATGATGAAGCGATTTCTGAAGAAATAATTGAATGCTTTACTGATGAATGGAATCAATCTTATTTGTATTCGCATAAATCTAAAAGCATTGCCTACTTCATCAATAATGGAACATTATTTTATTTTACTCATTATGTTGGCAAAAAAAATGATTTACTTTATCATCTTTATAGAGGAGCTTACAAAGTTTTATTAGGCTATTATCATGAATTAATTTTAGAAGATTATTTCCCACTTCATTTTATAAAATCTAATAAATTTCTTTGGATGCAGGATTTCATTGCGCCATTTTATATTTCCTTGAAATCTAAATTTAAAATTTCTCCTACTTATGTTGACAATATTTATCAACCATTTAGCATTGTATTAAATAGTGAAACTGGAACACAACAGAATAAAAAATTTAATTCCGAAATAAATTACAAATTAGAGATCTTTAATGGTCGTATTAACAGAATTACTGGTGTTGGAAATATATTTAAGTTGGAGGCGGTATGTCAAGAGCTATAATTTTATCATTGTTGTTTTCTACTCAAATTGCATTTGGACAATCTAACTCTGATACACTAACTTATTTAAAAGTTGATAGTATTTCTTATTCACTTTATATCAATAAAAATTGGAAAGAGCTTACTAAAGTAGGTCGTTCTTCTCTAAATAGAGGTATTGATTTTCCTAATTTAAGATTGCGTTTAGCAGATGCTGCTATTGCACAGAATCATCCTTCCGTTGCATTAAAACACCTCGATAAGGCTTATGAATCCGATGCCACACAAGCATATATGCTTAAACAATATATTTTATCACAACGAATGTTAAATAATATTGATGAGTCCCGATATTTTCTTTCAAAAACAGATTCAAGCACCCATAAAATTTTTAATCAACGAAAAGTTCAATTACTTGATCAAATATTTTTTGATATTGGTGTGATACATCCAGATGATAGTGTGAGGAATAATTTAAATTTATTTAGATTTGGAATTCAATCGAGGTTGAATTGGAGATGGATGATATATCAATCATTTCAATACTATAATCAGTCATCCATAGTAAAAGTTCCACCTCCACCTTCACATGGACCACGACGACCAATTGAAACTAGTTTGCCAATTTCTCAAATTGATTATTATTTAAGGACACGCCTTCAAGCTTCTCGTAATTTATCATTTGGATTAGCATATCATTTTCTTCAAAGTAATGATAATGGATTATTAGAATTAGGATATGGAGGTTATTTCAATATTCGTAGGTCTATGCCGTATGGTACACTCAATATAGATGCAGGATTTTCCAACTACACGAATACTCATCAAAAACAAATTGGTATTTCTGGTAAAGTGTTTCCATTTGGAAATTACTCTTGGTATTTATTAGCTGGTGTTGATCTACTTAATAATTCCGATTCTGGAAATGTTGTTATTGAAAATTTCGGCACAGGAATTAAATTGCAAAAATCAATATGGACTGAATTTAATATTTCATTTGGCGATAAACCTAACTTCGTTGAAAATAATGGCGAGTTTATTTATAATTCAATTGATTTAACACAAACTAAGTTTGATGCGATAATTTATTTTGTATTAACCCATCATATTACACTATCTGTTGATTATCGCTTTGAGAAAAAACAACAATTAGTAAGAACAAGAAATACTTACGTTAACTATAATCAACAAGGTTTAATTGGAGAACTAATATGGAAATTGTAAAAAGGAGTTTGGTAGTAATAATCTGTTTATGTGCTCCGCTATTAATGAGCGCTCAAACATTAGGTATTGATGAAAAAGCTTTTTCATCATCCTACACATTGGAAACAACTGGAGATTATGCTAAAGCTATTTTGGCTATTAAAGAAATTAATACACCAGAATCGTATGAATATAATTTGCGATTAGGTTGGTTGAATTATTTGTCGAAAGATTATGTGAGTTCGAAAGCTCATTATGAAAAATGTATTCAACAAATGCCCTATAGCATTGAAGCTAAACTTGGATTAGTGTACCCACTAGCAGCATTAAATTCGTGGGACTTAGTAATTGCTCAATATCAAAACATTTTAAAAATAGATGCGCAAAATACTACAGCAAATTATAGATTGGGACTAATTTATTACAATCGAAAAAATTATGTAGAATCAATTAGTTATTTTGAAAAGGTAGTTAACTTATACCCTTTCGATTACGAAAGTTCACTTATGTTAGGTTGGAGTAAATTATTATCTGGTAAATCAAACGAAGCAAAATTGCTTTTCAAAAAATCACTTTTGATAAGGCCGGGAGATACTTCTGCAAATGAGGGTTTATCAAAGATTAAATAAATGGAAAGAGTCCTGAAACAACTGCTTCAGGACTCTTTTTCTATTTGTTGAACAATTCCTTATTTTATTGAGAAAACAATATTTGAAACTGGCATTTCTACACCTGCATCATTTTTTGCTGTTACTTCTTTTAAGAAAACAGTATCTCCAGGTTTAAGTGTGTCCATCGCTTTCCTCGCAAGAAACGGAATTCCAGCATTGCCAATTCCAAATTCTTGGGTTTGTAACGGATTCATAGTAATCATCGTAAAAGAGAATTGTTGTAAAGTATACGTCTTTTTATCACTTCCGATTACTTGTAGCGGTGTAAAGTCTGCCCATGCTTTAGCATCGTCTAGAGTAACCTTATTGCTCATGTCCTTATCGAGCGACAAGTGACACTTCATGATTGCTGGTTTCGCTTTAATTGATCCTTTGCTATTTACTTTTGGTTTTTGCTGTGCTTGAGCTTCTTGCGTTCCGAATAGCGCAACTGTAGCTGCCAAGAGGAGTATGCTGATGATTTTCATTTTGTTTTACATTTAATTAACGAAAGTAGAAAAGCTTTTCGGCATCTGTATTAATTAAGCAACTTTTTTTTATCAAAAGCGTAAGAATTGTATACGTATGTCCAATTTTAATTTGTCTTCAATCCTATCCTTTGCAATTAATATGAAGTTTGTTCGAATAATTATTATTTTATTAATGACATTGTCGGTCTCACATGCCGAGTTGCCTTTTAATCCATTAATTGCCGAGAATTTTTTATTATCTCATCAACAAAAAGATACTATTCGTGTTAATTACCTCCAAAAACTATGTTTTTATTATCGTGGCAACGATCTTCATAGAGCATTGGAATTAGCCGATGAGGCGCTTCAAATTTCTAGAAAAATTAATTATGGATTTGGAATCGTTTATAGTTTAAACCATTTAGGAACGATCTATAATGCAAAAGGTCAAATTCAAAAGTCGCTCAACTATTATCTTGAAGCGGAACGTATGGCTCCATCTAAGGACCTAAATGTTCAAAAAGGTATCGCATTAGCAATAAATAATATCGGAATTATCTATGAACAAAGAGGTAATTTTGAACTTGCCAAAGATTATTTATCTCGCGCATTGGTAATTGATAATTCAATAAAGTATACAAAAGGGATTGCTCGCGAATATGGAAATTTAGGTAAGCTAATGCTTGATATCGATGATCCAGATTCTTCACTTTATTTTTTATACCGAAGTTTGGCATTGGATAGTAGTATTAATAATCGAATCAGTATGGTTGAAACATATACTGATATTGGTAGAACTTATTCGTACGAAAAAAATTATAGTTCAGCACTTGATGCTTTTAAAAAATCATTTGCATTATTAGATAGCGATGATATAAGTGGTGCAGCATACTACCATCAAAGTATCGCAATTACTTTTCGTTTAATGGGAGAAAATGATTCTGCATTATATCATCAACAGCGTGCATTCAGTTTAGCATCAACACTCGATTCAAAAGTGCTCCTTAGAGATGCATCTTTTGAATTAGCAATTCTATATAGGTTGAAAAGTGATTATAAGTCTTCTTTATTTTATATCGACAAATATAATTTCCTTAATGGTTTTTTAACTGATCAAAAGGCTGCATCACTTTTAGCTGATATGCGCGAGAAATACGAATCGGAAAAAAAACAAGAGCAGATTGTAGGGTTAGAAAAGATTAAAGAAAGAATGGAATATTTTAATTCCAATCTTCTTAAATTTAGAAATGGCTTGTTCATTTTACTTTCGATATGTATGCTTTTAGCAGCAACAATATATAAGGCTTATCGTGATAAACGTCGTGTTAACCGTGAGTTAATGCGTAAGTTTGGTGAAGTGCGACAGATGAACGAAGAGATCAAACAAAAAAGTATAGAGATTGAAGCTAAGAATAAAGCGATTTTAGTAACGAATGATATTCTTAAAAGTCAGCGACATCAATTAATCGAAGCGCAACGTATTTCAAAGTTAGGAAGTTGGGAATATGATCCTATAAAAATGGAATGTTCGTGGTCGGAACAATTGTTCGATGTTTTTGAATTTTATCCAGCAGCAAAACCTCCTTCATTAAAAAATTTTTTAAATAAAATTCATCCCGATGATCTTGATGGAGTTTTCTCTTCTGTAAAAAAAGTTTATCGAGAATACCAATCAATTAATATTAATTTTAGGATGCTCGGGCATTTTGATGAAATAAAATTTATTCAAGCTAAAGCTGTTCCTGAATTTAACAGAAATCAAGAGATAGTTTTGATTTCAGGAACTGTTTTGGATACTACAGATCAGAAATTAAATGAACGTAAATTGGTAGAAGCAAAAGAGCAAGCCGAATTAGCCAACCGCTCTAAAAGTATTTTTCTAGCAAATATGAGTCATGAAATTCGTACTCCTCTAAATGGTATACTTGGCTTTACGGATATTTTATTGCGTGAGAATTCTAATTCGGAACAAAAAGAATATCTACGTTATATTCGTAATTCTGGCGACACCTTGCTTTTGTTGTTGAATGATATTCTTGATTTCAATAAAATTGAACATGGTAAATTGCAAATCGAGGAAGTGAATTTTCAACTTCGCGAATTAACAAATCAAGCAATATTACCTTATCAGATTCTGGCTAAGGAAAAAGGCATTAATCTAAAAGTCGATGTTTCGCATGAAATTCCTGAATGGATTGTTGGTGATCCCCATCGAACTCGTCAGTTATTAATAAATTTTCTCTCTAATGCAGTGAAGTTTACGAACACAGGATCGATTAATGTTTCTGTTAACATCAAAAATATCTCAATTCCTTCCGGTGATCAGCTTCTTCTTTATTTTAATATTGCTGATTCAGGCGTAGGTGTTGAAAAGGCTAAACAAGACCTTATTTTTGATCTCTTTACACAAGCTGATAATTCGACTACACGAAAATTTGGTGGTACTGGATTAGGCTTAGCAATCACACGACAATTATCTAAATTGATGGGTGGAAATTCAGGAATTATAAGTCCTGGAACATTACAGCTAGCGAGTGGAAATCCGGGATCTGATTTTTGGTTTACAATTTCTGTGAAACGAGGCTTGACTCCTTCTTCAAATTCAATAATTCCAGAGATTAAATCGCAATTCCGATTAGATAAAAATCTTGAAGTATTGGTAGCTGAAGATAACCAGATTAATCAAATGTTAATCCGTAAAGTATTGGAATCAATAAATTGTAAAGTAACAATTGTAGAAAATGGTCAACTTGCATTTGATGAATTATCAAAAAATAAGTTCGATATTGTTTTGCTAGATATTCAAATGCCAATTCTTGATGGATACCAAACTGCGATTAAAATTCGACAATCAGAATTTGCAATGATTCCAATTGTAGGTGTGAGTGCTAATGTTTTTAAAGAAGATATTCAAAAGAGTCTTGATGCGGGAATGGATGCTCACATAGGAAAACCATTTAAAACGCAAGAGTTATTCGAAGTAATTCATCGTTTATTAAAAATTGATTCTGGAAAATATTATCCTACTAATTCAAACCATTAAAGAGTGCTGCCATTTTTAATGCTGTAATTCCTGCTTCAACACCTTTGTTTCCATATTTGCCACCCGAACGATCTAATGCTTGCTCCTGATTTTCTGTTGTTAATACTCCAAAAATAAACGGCCGACAATGTTGCACTGTTAGTTGAGTTAATCCTTGTGAAACTGCATGGCAAATAAAATCAAAGTGTCGAGTTTCACCTTGTATTACACATCCTAAACATATTATTGCATCTATTGATTTATCTTTTGCAAGAAGAGCTGCTCCTGCTGTAAGTTCAAAGCTTCCAGGAACATATAATTGAATTAAATTTTCTGGCTTAACTCCAGCTTTTAATAAAGTATCATTAACACCTCTTAATAAAGCTCCTGTAATTTCATGGTTCCATTCAGCAACGACAATGCCGAACCTATAAGGTTCGGCATTGGGAATTTCTTCAGGCTTATATGCTGAAAGTGATTGATGTGCTGATGACATAAACTACTTCGTTATTTGCGCTTCTGCACGACCAATAAATTTATCAATGTCGCGTGCCTCTGTACTTGTTGGAAAATCTTTTTTTATTTGCTCGTAAATATCTAATGCAGAAGCAAAATCTTTTTTCTGCTCTAACACCATTGCGCTCTTCATCAAAAATAAAGGTCGTGTAAATTGGTTTTCATCCCAATCAGCAGCTTTCTTATAAAACTTTAATGCTTCATCAGTATTTCCTAATTCTAAATTAGCACTTGCGATACCACCCAATGCAAGCGCACCAGTAACATCATCTTCAGCATCATAGTTTTTTAAAGCTTCAATGGCTTTATCATACTGACCAGTTTTCAGTAAACTCATTCCTAAATAGTATTGAGCTAAATTGCCTGAAGGTGCGGACCCGTAATTATTTACTATTTCTTCAAATCCAGGATGATTACCATCTCCTTTAATGGCTAGTTTAGTGCTATCCTCTCCAAAATATCGCTCAGCGGCAAACATTTCTTTTTGAGCACCTTCTTCTTGTGGTTTTACAATGAAATTATTGTAACCAAAATAAGATAATATTACCAGTAAGGCAGCGCCACCGATAATACTTAAACTCTTTTTATTATCGCGAACGTAATCTTCCGCTCTGTCGATGCGCTCGTTAATGTCGAGATCATCCTTTTTATCTACTGCCATAAGGTAAGCTAATGATTTTATTAAGACGGGCAAAGATAATCGAAAATCCTATTGCTTAAAAGCATTATTTGCAGGGATAATGAAGCTATTAACAGTTTATTGTTGAATAGCTTAAATCTTTTGAAGTAATTTTTTAGCTACTTGTGTCGAGGCTTTGTCTAACAACTGGAATACTCCTTCGAATTCTTTCTTGCCTCCATAATACGGATCAGGAACTTCTGAACCATCTTTAAAACCTGCAAATTCTAATAATAAATGTACTTTATTTTGTTCCTCTTTTGAACTCGCTAACATTAAAATATCACGTTTATTTGCTTGATCCATGGCAAAAATGTAATCGAATTCTTTGAAGTCTGCTGCAATAAATTTCCTCGAAAGTTGCTTCGAAATATCCAGATCATGAGCAGCTGCTGTAGTAATTGAACGAACATCAGGTTCTTGCCCTGCATGCATCCCAATTGTTCCAGCAGAATCAATTAATAAATCAGGAAAATGATTTTTAAGTTTGGCAAGGAAAATCCCTTCTGCCAATGGAGATCTACAAATATTACCGAGGCAAACCATTAAAATTTTCATACGTTCTTATTCTAAATGAAGATGTCCCGGCTAAATTAGTCGGGACATCTTTTTATTCTTAATGATAATTTTTCTAACGAGAGAGATTGATACGTTTTTGAAGGTCAACAACTTGAGCTTTGAATTTTTTATCAGTATCCATTAAATTATTAACAGTACGGCAAGCGTGAAGTACTGTAGCGTGATCTTTACCACCGCAATGCATACCAATATTTGATAACGATGATTTTGTAAATTGCTTACTAAAATACATTGCAAGTTGACGAGCTTGAACAACTTCACGTTTACGCGTTTTTGATTTTAACACT
The DNA here is from genome assembly GCA_043758125.1 of Bacteroidota bacterium. Lineage (GTDB taxonomy): Bacteria > Bacteroidota > Bacteroidia > AKYH767-A > OLB10 > JANXSD01. Next base: position 21,037 of record JAYVOC010000048.1, read on the forward strand.
TCTAGTGCTAGCTCAAAATAATCACAAACCACTTTTTGGATATAGTCGATTGAAATTTCGTGAACCGTATTCTTCACAAACTTATCAATCATTTGCTTCGCTAATTCAAGCGTGATAGGCTTTTTGTTAAGAGAAGCTTGAGCGATGATGGAGATGAGAGCACCTTCAAGTTCACGAATATTATTAGTGATACTAAGAGCGATATATTCTGTGATATCATTTGGTAATTCAATTCCATCGATATACATCTTCTTTTTCAAGATCGCAATTCTTGTTTCGAGATCAGGAATTTGAAGATCAGCTGCTAAGCCCCATTTAAAACGAGAGAGAAGTCGTTGTTCCATTCCTTGTAAATCAACAGGAGGCTTATCACAAGTAAGGATAATTTGTTTATTATTTTGATGTAGATGATTAAAAATGTGGAAGAATACATCTTGCGTTTTTTCTTTGCCAGCGAAAAACTGAATATCATCGATGATCAATACATCCATCATTTGATAGAAGTGAATGAAGTCGTTGGTTGAATTATTTTTTACAGCATCAACAAACTGGTGCATAAACTTTTCACTAGGCACATACAATACCGTTTTGTTCGGAAAATTATTTTTGATCTCAATACCGATAGCATGTACTAAGTGTGTTTTACCTAATCCTACTGCACCATAAACGAGCAATGGGTTGAAAGATGTTCCACCAGGTTTTTGTGCAACTGCATAACCAGCAGAGCGCGCTAATCGATTACAATCACCTTCAATAAGGTTTTCAAATGAATAATTCGAATTGAGTTGAGAATCAACATCAATCTTTTTTAATCCTGGTATGATAAAAGGATTTCTTATACCACCGCTAATATGTTGTGGCATAGGAACCGAGGGATTTTTCAATCCGTTATTACTTTTTGCAGGAATTTTTACAGTGTAAGCTTTGGTTGTTTGCGTTGCATTTTCCATGAGGATACTGTATTCCAGTCTTCCTTCTGTACCTAATTCGCGTTTGATCGTTTTTCTTAATAAGCCGATATAGTGTTCTTCTAGCCATTCGTAAACGAATTGACTTGGCACTTCGATAGTTAAGGTGCTGTTATCTAATTTAACAGCTTTGATCGGTTCGAACCAGGTTTTGAAATTTTGCGGATTCACGTTATCGCGAATCAATTTTAAACAATTGTCCCAAACTTGCTCACAGGTCTTGTCACTGGGTAGGGTTTCTTTTTCCTTCTGCATACCTGTTGGCGAAATTTTTATAAAAGGTAAAGGTTCGTTAATGTTGTCGTTTGTAGTACTCACTGATGTTTTTTGCGAAGAGGACAAATATTGTTTAAAAAAAGTTAATAAAAAACTTTTTTTACCTTGTCTATGTAGAAATTTTTACTGTATGACTTTTTGTCGAAATTTTTTTCGATTTTTTACTAATAAAGTAATCGATTCTACCGAGACGAATACCAGCCCATCCTGTTTGGGCCACGAGTGTTTCTTGTCCTTCTGCATTTTTATATTTATATGGGGTATCAATAAACGTGTGAGTATGTCCTCCCAAAATTAAGTTTATATTTCGCGAAGACTGGGCTAACTTCACATCCGATACTTTATCGCTATTTGGATAATTGTATCCGAGATGTGAAAGACAGATAATTAGATCGCAATGCTCTTCATTTTTTAGATGTGTTGCTGTAGCATTTGCTTTCTCAATTGGATTTAAATATTTTGTGTTACCGTATAATTTTTCATCTACTAATCCTTGCAATTCAATTCCAATTCCGAAAACTCCAATTCGTAAATCACCTTTTTTAAAAACTTTGTACGTTTCTGTTTTACCATTCATGATGGTATCACTAAAATCATAATT
>JAYVOC010000049.1:0-9627 GCA_043758125.1 Bacteroidota bacterium
TGGTCGACTGGTGCAACTTCGCAAACAATTCCTACTACAACTACTGGATTGTATCAAGTAACAGTTACGGATGCAGGTGGATGTTCCTCTACCTTCGGACATAATGTTACAATCAATCCGAAACCAGTTGTAAATTTTACTGCTGGAAATTCTTGCTTAGGAAGTGCAACACAGTTTGCAGATAATACTACATTAAGTTCGGGAAATATTTCTTTATGGAACTGGAATTTTAATAATGGAAATTCTTCTGTTCAACAAAATCCTTCTCAACAATATGTAACTGCTGGAACGTATTCAACAACGTTAATTGTTACGAGCAATGCAGGCTGTATTGATTCTGTAAAGAAAAATGTTACGATAGATCCATTACCTGTTGCTGATTTTACTGCGAATACTGTTTGTAAAAATGCAGGAACACAATTTACAAATGCATCTTCAATAACAAGTGGTGTTATCACTAATTGGAATTGGTCGTTTGGTGATAACAAAACAGATACAACACAAAGTCCAGTTCATACTTATGCAACTGATGGAAATTATATTGTAACATTAATTGTTGCATCAACTTCTGGTTGTCGTGATACAAGTGTTTATTCGGTTAACGTAAATCCAACACCAACTGCACGATTTACTGCTACTGATGTTTGCGATGGTGACTCCATGCGTTTTGCGAATGCATCCTTTATCAATAATGGTTTTATTAGTGATGTTGCATGGGATTTTGGTGATGGAAATACTTCTACTGATGTTGATCCAGTCCACCTTTATGCAAATTCAGGAACCTATATTGTTACGCTTACTGTTGGATCTGATTTAGGTTGTCAAGATGCTATTGCAAAACAAATAAATGTGAATGCGAAGCCAGTTGTAAATTTTGCAACAACACCAGTTTGTGATGGCAATGCAGCAAACTTTATCGATCAATCTGCAATAAGCGCAGGAAATGTTAGTGGATGGTATTGGAATTTTGGTGATGGAAGTTTTACGAATCAACAAAACCCTTCACATGCATTTGCTAGTGCTGGAAATTATACCATCTCATTAGTTGCAACTTCAAATAATGGGTGTCGTGATACTGCAAGTAAATCGACAGCAATCAATCCGAACCCAACAGCTGCATTTACAACCTCTGATGTTTGTTTAGGAAGTTCAACACAATTTACTGATGCGTCAAATATCGCTGCTGGTGGAATAACAAGTTGGTCGTGGAATTTTGGTGATGCAGCAACATCTAACAATCAAAATCCTACTCATAGCTATGCAAGTACAGGAACATTTATTGTTGATTTAATAGTAGCTTCTGCTAATGGTTGTATCGATACTGTTCAACAAAGTGTAAACGTATTCCCTGTTCCTGTAGCTAATTTTGCTTCCAACAATGTTTGCTTAACAGATCAAACAGAATTCTTTGATCAATCATCAATTGTTGGTGGAAGTAACTTTAATTACAATTGGAATTTTGGTGATGCAACATCATCAACATTAACAAATCCTGTTCACAATTATGCAACCGCAGGAAACTACAATGTGAATTTAACGATTACTACTCCTTATGGATGTACTAGTTCGAAAACAATTCCTGTTTCAGTTTATGATTTACCAATACCACAATTTACTGCTGGCAATGTTTGTTTAAATCAGTTAACACAATTTCAAGAAAATTCAAGTATTCCAAATGGAACAATCAATGGTTGGTATTGGACATTGGGCGATGCAACAAATTCTTCTGCACAGGAACCAACACATTATTATGTTGCGCCTGGAATGTATCATGTAACATTAGAGGTAACTTCTGATCAAGGATGTAAGGCAAGTAAGACAGATTCATTGATGATTTTTGCATTACCAACTCCATCTATTGCAAGCGGAACTGGTTGTGTAAATGATAATATTTCTTTTGCTGATACTAGTACTGGAAGTAATAATTCCATCAACAATTGGAATTGGAATTTTGGAAATGGAGTTGTTAGTACAAATCAAAATCCTAACATTGCATTTACAAGTGCAGGTCAACATTTTGTTTCATTAACAACAACAAATGCAAATGGATGTAATGCTACTACTTCTTTAACATTTACTGTTAGTCCGCTACCAATAGCAGGATTTACTAATGGATCTGCATGTGCGAATTCTGCAATTAGCTTTACAAATTCAAGTACGATTCCTGCGGGTGGAACTATCACAGGTTACTCTTGGGATTTTGGTGATGGATCAGGAACATCATCTGCAACAAATCCATCGTATACGTATGCAAATCCAGGAACTTATACTGTTACATTAATCGCAATAAGTAATGCAGGATGTACGGATACTATCACTGGACAAGTAATTATTCATCCAGTACCAACAGCGAATTTCAATCAAACAAATGCTGCAGGTTGCGGACCAATAATTGTTCAATTTAATGACTCATCATATATCGGTTCAGGAAATATTATAAGTTGGTATTGGAATTTTGGTGATGGACAAACTTCTAACTTGCAAGATCCTTCACATACTTATTCTGTTAGTGGATCATACAATGTAAGTCTTACTGTTACTTCTGATTCTGGATGTACCAATACGACAACAATAAATAATGCAGTTACAGTTTATCCTGGCCCGCAAGCCGAGTTCACTGCGGAGCCAATGAAACAATTAATACTGAATCCTAATTTTAATTTTATCAACTTAAGTAATGGCGGACAAACGTATGCTTGGACATTTGGTGATGGAAGTGCTTCGTTTGATTACGAGCCTGCACATACTTATGGTGATACAGGAACATACAATGTAATTTTATGGGTTACGAATTCTTATGGTTGTCGTGATTCAGTGCAACATCCTGTTCGTGTAGATCCTGAATTTAGCTTCTGGATTCCGAATGCCTTTACGCCAAATGAGGATGGAGTAAATGATGGATTCAATGTAACAGGAATTAGTATTGTTGATGTGAAGTTGCATATCTTCAATCGTTGGGGTGATGAAATATTCTTCAGTCAAGGACGAGAAAATGCACCTTGGGATGGAAGTGTAGCTGGGATGTCTAAACCTGCACAAGAAGGAGTTTATGTTTACATGGTCGAGGTAAAAGACGTATGGGGACAAACGCATGAGAAGGTTGGACAAGTTAACTTAGTTCGGTAAAAATAATTCAATTCGTTCATTTGAATTGAGAATCTAGATTTGCTGTTAGTAGAAATTAATAATCTTCTAGAACACCGAAGGGTTATTAGCAAATGCTGATAGCCCTTATTTTTTTCATAAACAAGTAATTGAATTCAATCAAAATAATTTGTACTTTCATGGTACACATTTTTAAAAGCATTTACCATGAAATCACTATTTGCATTCGTAGTTTGTTTCCTTTTATCGTCAACTATTTATTGTCAATCTCCTTGGCTCGATAATAGTTTTAATGGAAACGGAATCGTTATTGATTCAGTAAAAAATCATTCGTTGTCGACGAACTCCATGAATTTGCAAAGTAATGGTGAACTAATTTTAGCTGGAGCAAATGGATCATTAATAACTGGCATAACAAATTTTGGTATTACTAGATTAAATTCTTTTGGATTAATCGATACAACTTTTGGAACTTCTGGTCGAGTAAGCATTTCAATTGGGACTGGAACTTCACTTGCTTATACATCGGCATTACAAACGGATGGAAAGATTGTTGTTGCAGGAACAAGTTACAACGGCAATGACTTCGATTATGCTTTGGTTCGTTTAAATATTGATGGATCACTTGATACTTTATTTGATTTCGATGGAAAAGTTATAACATCATTATCTGTGAATGATGATCTTCCTACTTGTATTGCGATACAACCTGATGGAAAAATAATTGTCGCTGGTTATACTACAGATGGTTCTCATACCGGAACTTCAATGGCGAGATATTTAACAGATGGATCATTGGATACCACCTTTAATGGAACTGGAATAGTGCTTTCAAATTATTTAAGTCTTTATGAAAAGCCATCCGCAATAGCCTTAAATCAATTCGGACAAATTATTTTAGCAGGAGGAAAAGCTACTGTAAGTTCGATTGGTGAGATTCAATTGTTAAGATACAACTCCAATGGACGTATTGATTTGTCATTCGGAATTTTGGGAGAAGTAAATACTGATATCGGCACTGAGGATGATGCAGCATCAGCAATAGTTATTCAACCAGATAATAAAATTGATATAGCAGGTTCTGGAGATAATTTCTCTTCATCAACAAGTATTACTGCGTATGATTTTATTTTCGCACGTTACCTTCCCAATGGCGATTTAGATACAACTTTTGGAGTAGGAGGTAAGCAGTTAATTGCTATTGGAAATTACAATGACTTCGCCACATCTATTGCGTTAGATAGTAATGCAAATATTGTATCAGCAGGTTATTCAAATAACTCGAGCAACTTTCAGGATTATGATTTTGCGCTTGTTCGTTTAACTCCTGATGGAAATTTAGATTCTAGTTTTGCTTATAATGGAAAATTAACAACTCCAATTTTAGCAGCTGATGATCTTTCTTATTGCACGTTGATACAACCTGATGGTAAAATTATTAGTGCTGGCTCCACACAAAATGTTGGTAGATTCGATTTAGCTGTTGTACGTTATTTACCATCTTTAGCTGTTGGACTAAATGATTTTTCTGTCGATAATAAAAATTTACTCGTTTATCCCAATCCAATTTCTGATAGAACAATCATCAACTTCATCCTAAAAGAAAACGAAAAAATTTCTATTAATTTAATTGATATGTCAGGAAATATAGTTCATCAATTTATGAGTTCTTACATGGCAAAATCAGGAATAAATCAGCAAGAATTAATTATCCCTTCAAGCATTTCAAAAGGAAATTATATACTGCGTTTGATTACCGCGGAAGGAAATGCCAATGTGAAAGTGTTAATAGAATAGAGAATTGCAGAATTAAAATATTCAGATAGTTATAAAGCCGCAATTCACCAGTTGGTAGTCCCTTCGGGATAATTCGCCACATAGTGGTTTCTTTGGGATAAATCGCAATTTAATTCAATATCCCAAAATTTTCATCATACTCTTTGCTGATTGCTCCTTTGCAAATAGCCTAGTTGTATAATCACCATCTTCAGTACGATCAATTAAAACATGTTTTGGAGCAGGTACCAAACAATGTTGAATTCCACCATAACCACCAATGCTTTCTTGATAAGCCCCTGTATGAAAGAAGCCTAGAAATTGTTCCGTTTCTCCATCAGGTTTAGGCAAAAACACACGGTTACGAATGGATTCCATGATATAATAATCATCGCTGTCGCAAGTTATTCCGCCAAGGTTTACACGCTGATAATCTTTATCCCAATTGTTAATTGCAAGTAAAATAAATTTCTGTTTGATGCCCCACGTGTCTGGCAAAGTAGTGATAAATGAACTATCAATCATACTCCAAAGCTCATTGTCGTTCTGCTGCTTCTGACCAACTACACTAAATAAAATTGCTCCGCTTTCGCCAACAGTAAATGATCCGAACTCTGTAACGATGGTTGGCTCTTCTACTTCGCGTTGATCACAAGCCATCTTAATCTGACGAATAATCTCATCCGCCATGTATTGATAATCGTAGTTGAAGTCGAGTTTGGTACGAATAGGAAAGCCACCGCCAATATCCAAATATTCTAACTCAGGGCAAATCTTTTTTAGATCACAATATAAATTAATATTCTTTTGCAATTCACTCCAGTAATATGCAGTATCCTTTACTCCAGTATTGATAAAAAAATGAAGCAGTTTTAATTCTACATTCTTATTATTCTGAATTTGTTGCTTGTAATAATCTACTATACCATTGTAACGAATTCCTAAACGTGAGGTGTAAAATTCTGCATTGGGCTCTTCTTCTGCTGCTATTCGAATTCCAACTTGCAATTTGCCTTTATAGTTTTTCTGTAATTGCGGAAGTTCATCTTTATTATCAAGGATAGAAATTACATTGGTAAATCCATCTTTCATCATGTCAATTATTCCGTCCGTATAATTGTCACGCTTGAAACCATTACAAATAACCATTCTACTTTTATCAACTTTACCCTGAGATGCCAATTCACGAATAATTGGAATATCAAACGCTGAGCTAGTCTCTAAATGGACATCATTTTTCAAAACTTCTGATAAAACAAATTCAAAGTGAGAGCTTTTTGTACAATAGCAATACAAATAATTACCTTTGTAATCTGCCTTCGCCATGGCTACATTGAATAATCGAGTTGCCTTTTGGATTTGATCGCTTATCTTTGGCAAATAGGTGATTTTTAGTGGAGTGCCATATTGCTCTATTAAGTCCATGAGAGGTATTCCATTGAAATGGAGGCAATTATCTTCAACTTTAAATCCTTCTTGAGGGAATTCAAAAGTTTGTTCAATTAAGTCGGTGTATCTGTTCTTCATTAATCCGTATGAGTTACTTTGCTATTAATATACAAATGTAAGTAACTTGGATTTATAAAATAACTTCATAATAAAATTTAATAAGGGTAAGTTTTAGTAAGGATTCAGGATTTCATATTTTACTTTCCCCAAAATATCAGCATGTATGCATAAGAAAATAAAGTTTATTGAAGTGAAGTCTGAGATTGGCGCTGGTACGCGTGGAGCAAGTTTAGGTCCGGATGCAATCAAGGTTGCTGCTTTAGATTATGGAAGTACTTTGTTCCACAAGATCAGCTCTGTTGAGATTCCTGTCGAGAACAACTTGCTTTTCGAACCTCAAGGAAGCCCTTATGCTAAACGTCTTCGAGGCATCCTAAATGTTTATGAGAAGCTTGTTAAAACTGTAGGCGACACCCTAAAAGCAAAGGAGTTCCCTATAGTTCTAGCCGGTGATCATAGCTCTGCAGGAGGAACGATCGCGGGGATAAAAGCAGCCTTCCCTAAGAATAGATTAGGTGTAATCTGGATTGATGCACACGCCGATTTGCATTCTCCTTATACTAGTCCGACCGGCAATGTTCATGGTATGCCGTTAGCTGCTTCATTGGGAGAAGACAACAGTGCAAGTAGGATGAATAAGCCTGATAAGGACACTGCAGATTTATGGAATAGACTTAAAAAGGTAGGTGGGATCGCTCCCAAAATCAATTATTCAGACTTAGTATACATTGCCGTTAGAGATGTTGAGCCTGAAGAAACATATCTTATTAAGAAACATAAAATCAAATGTTTTACCACTAACGACGTTCGACGTGATGGGGTTGAGAAGATTGCACGTGATGCTTTAGCTTATCTTAACAATTGTCAGATGATCTATGTTTCGTTTGATGTAGACAGTATGGATTCATCTATTTCCAAAGGTACTGGAACTCCCGTTCGGAATGGAATTACGGAAAAGGAAGCAGGTTCGTTATGTGTTAGATTGATTCAAAATGAAAAAGTTTGTTGTTTTGAAATAGCCGAAGTAAATCCTACGCTTGATAAAGAAAATTTAATGGCTGAAAATACATTTGAAATTCTTCAACGTGTAGTTTCTCAAATCGCATAATATTTTTGATCTATATTGAACTCAATAGTAAAGTTAATTTAATATGTTATTTGAACTCGAATTACGTGCGGCTACCGAAAGGGCAATGCAAGAATTATACAAGATCTCTGTAAGTCCAGATGATATTTCAATTAACGAAACTCGAAAGGATTTCGAAGGTGATTTAACAGTCGTTGTTTTTAATCTTGCAAAATTAGCAAGACAAAGTCCAGATGTTTTGGGAAAAAATGTTGGCGATTGGTTAAATGAACATTGTGGAGAAGTTTTACGCTATAATGTTGTAAAAGGGTTTTTAAACATCGTTGTTAAAACTGAAGCATGGCAAAATGTTTATGCGGAAGCATCTTTAGATAAAAGCTTTGGACGAGTTAGCATAAATGCAAATGTTTCTAAACATCCAGTTTTAGTTGAATATAGTTCACCTAATACAAATAAGCCATTACATCTTGGGCATGTTAGAAATAATTTTTTAGGATATGCTATTGCAGAAATATTAAATGCTACTGGAAACCCAGTTAGAAAAGTAAATCTTATAAATGATCGTGGTATCCACATTTGTAAATCAATGTTAGCATGGATGAAAAATGGAAATGGAGAAACTCCAGAGTCAACTGGAATAAAAGGCGACCATTTGGTAGGTAAATATTATGTGAATTTTGATCAGACGTACAAGGCTGAAATTATTCAGTTAATGGAAAGTGGAGTTGAAGAAGAAATTGCCAAAAAAACTGCTCCTTCAATTATTGAAGCTCAAGATTTACTTTTAAAATGGGAGTTAAATGATCCTGCAACAGTTCAGTTATGGGAAACCATGAACAGTTGGGTATATAAAGGTTTTGATGCAACTTATAATATGATGGGTGTTGGTTTTGATAAATTTTATTATGAATCAGAAACCTATTTGCTAGGAAAAGGAATTGTTTTAGAAGGATTAGAAAAGGGTGTTTTTTATAAAAAAGAAGATGGCTCTGTTTGGATCGATCTAACAGAAGAAGGATTGGATCAAAAATTATTGATTCGTGCGGATGGTACCAGTGTATATATCACACAAGATTTAGGTACTGCAAAAATGCGCTATGAAGAAACCAAGTTTACAAAACTTATTTATGTTGTAGGAAATGAACAGGAGTATCATTTTAAGGTGCTTCGTGCCATAATGAAACGTTTAGGTTATGATTGGTGGAATGAATTGCAACATCTTTCTTATGCAATGGTAGATCTTCCTTCTGGGAAAATGAAATCCCGCGAAGGCACAGTTGTGGATGCAGATGATTTAATGCAAGAGATGATTGATGAGGCGAAAAAGATTACACAGGAACTAGGTAAAATTGACGACTTCGAAAGTGATGAGGCGAATGCATTGTATCACATGATAGGAATGGGAGCTCTTAAATATTTTATCTTAAAAATTGATCCTGAAAAAAGGATGTTGTTTAATCCTTCAGAGTCTATCGATTTCAATGGTAATACTGGTCCATTTATTCAATATACGTATGCTCGAATTCGTTCTGTGATTCGTAAAGGTGTACAATATAAAAACCTTACGGGTTATGAATCATTCAATCCTGTTACGTATAAAAATATAAATGAAAAGGAAAGGGATTTGATGAAAATCATTTTAGATTATCCATATCAATTAGGTGATGCAGCAGATAAATTATCTCCAGCGATAATTGCAAATTATGTGTATGAACTTGCTAAAGTTTTTAATCAATTTTATCATGAAAATGCTATTGTAGAAGAATCTCAAACAGAAACTTCCATGTTTCGAATGCACTTAAGTAATCAATGTGCGAGAATTATAAAAATGGCATTTGCTTTATTGGGAATTCAAGTTCCTGAAAGAATGTAATCAAGATGAAACGCATATTCCCAGTACTTTTAATGACAGTAATAATTTTTAATGCTGGAATTTTATCTGCGATTATAGCTCGTTCAGTTGCTTCTGTAAGTATGCCAATAACATCTTTAAAGAATGGCGATCTAATTCTTAGAAATGGTAAGGGAATAGTGAGCCATTGGTTTAGAAGAATGTCATTGCACGATCAACAATTTTCTCATGCAGGATTGATAAATATAGTTGGTAATACTGTTTTTGTTTTGCATGCTTATCAAGAGGCAAATCCTTC
>JAYVOC010000050.1:0-2451 GCA_043758125.1 Bacteroidota bacterium
GACGCGATTAAAGGTCGTCTTTTCAATGTTGTTGGAGAGGCAATTGATGGTATTAGTGCGGTTGATAATTCTAATGGATTACCAATTCACCGTGCTGCTCCCCGTTTCGAAGATCTATCAACTGAAGCTGAAGTACTCTTCACTGGCATCAAAGTAATCGACTTATTAGAGCCTTATTCAAAAGGTGGTAAGATAGGTTTGTTTGGTGGCGCTGGAGTAGGTAAAACAGTATTGATCATGGAGCTCGTGAATAATATAGCAAAGGCTTATGCTGGTCTTTCGGTATTTGCTGGAGTTGGAGAGCGCACACGTGAAGGAAACGATCTTTTGCGTGAGTTCTTGGAGTCGGGAGTAATAAACTACGGTGATGAATTCAAGCACAGCATGGAATCTGGTGGCTGGGATCTTAGTAAAATAGATTATGAAAAATTAAAGGAATCCAAAGCTACTTTAGTTTTCGGACAGATGAATGAGCCTCCAGGAGCGCGTGCACGTGTAGCACTTTCAGGATTAACTGTAGCTGAATATTTCCGTGATGGAGATGGTAAATCTGGTGGTCGTGATATTCTTTTCTTTATTGATAATATCTTCCGCTTCACGCAAGCTGGTTCTGAGGTATCCGCACTTTTAGGACGTATGCCATCAGCAGTAGGTTACCAACCAACATTAGCGACTGAGATGGGTGCGATGCAAGAACGAATTACATCGACAAAACGAGGTTCTATCACATCAGTACAGGCAGTTTATGTACCTGCTGATGACTTAACAGATCCGGCACCAGCAACAACATTTGCGCATCTTGACGCTACAACAGTTTTGAGTCGTAAAATTGCTGAGTTAGGAATTTATCCAGCCGTTGATCCTTTGGATTCAACATCAAGAATTTTATCTCCAGATGTAGTTGGTGAAGATCATTACAACACTGCACAACGCGTAAAGGAAATTCTTCAACGTTACAAAGAATTACAAGATATCATCGCCATCCTTGGTATGGATGAGTTAAGTGATGATGATAAGCAGACCGTACATCGCGCTCGTCGTGTTCAACGTTTCTTATCTCAACCATTCCACGTTGCAGAGCAGTTCACCGGATTAAAAGGTGTACTTGTTCCAATCGAAGAAACGATCAAAGGATTTAAGATGATCATGAACGGTGAAGTGGATGAATATCCTGAAGCAGCTTTCAACTTAGTTGGAACTATTGAAGATGCAATCGAAAAAGGAAAGAAACTTCTTGCTGAAGTAAAATAATTTAGAGATTGAATAATTTGAAAATTTGAAGATGGCAATTGTGTGATCCTAAAATTTAAAAATCCTCAACTTTACTAATAGAAGAAACGAAACATGTATTTAGAAATAATAACACCCGATAAAAAAGTTTTTGAAGGCGAAGTAACATCAGTGATGGTACCTGGCTCGAAAGGAACATTTCAGATGCTTAACAATCATGCTGCCATCATATCAACACTTGTGAATGGAAAAGTAAAAGTGAAATCGTCAAAGGGCGAAGAAATATTTGAAGTAAAAGGAGGTGTTGTTGAGATGCTCAATAACAAGGTTGTAATACTTGCTGAATCGGCATAACCATATTTATTTTTTATAGAAAGCCCTGTTGTATTCGAACGACAGGGCTTTTTAGTTTTTTTGAGTAAAGTCATTTCCAACTCAAACATTAAATTCACGTATACAAACATCTTTTATCCTTGTTTAACTTACCAATCCCTAAAATTCAAATAAATTTATTTACTTAGAGGTACAAACCGGATAAATGAAGAATATATTATTGTTATCGTTGTTATTTATTGTAAGAATTAGTTTTGCGCAAACAGCTCCACAAAAAATATTGTTTGACGCCCGCAAAGCTGAAATGGCAAGTAATGCCGATTGGATTATTGATGCTGATATTTATAATATTGGAACAGGAACGGGTGGAATAATGCAAACAGGTAGAGGAAATGAAGCAAATCCTCAACGAATACCTACACCAGCCCAAAGTGGAATTACAGCTACAACATCCGAAACATATTGGAAGGGTGCATTATCAGCTTGGGCAGTAGCCTGCGTTAAACAAGGTTTTATTGTTGAAACGCTTCCTTATAATGTAAGTATTACTTACGGAAATACAAGCAATCCGCAGGATCTATCAAATTACAAAATTTATATAGTTGATGAGCCTAATATTAAGTTTACAACAACGGAAAAAACCGCCATCATACAATTTGTTCAAAATGGTGGAGGTTTATTTATGGTATCGGATCATGATGTATCTGATCGTAACAACGATGGTTACGACTCACCTCATATTTGGAATGATTTAATGACTACTAACAGCATTGCTACAAATCCTTTTGGAATTACTTTCGATTATCAAAATTTCTCACAGACTACTTCTAACTTTAAAGTATTAAGTACCGATGGAGTCTTACATGGTTTGGCGGGCAATCCAACTCA
>JAYVOC010000051.1:0-9578 GCA_043758125.1 Bacteroidota bacterium
TAATTTTCGATGTTCAAAAAGAAGATATACTAACCTTAAAGAATCCTTCTGATTACATACTGCAAAAAAAGGTAGTTTATTTTCCTGCTGTTGAATCACCAACGGGACCTGTAAAGTGTGAAATTCGACTACTTTATTTATGGGATAAAAATGAAGCACGACCGGAATTAACCGTTAATCTTGGTCGTATGAGTAAAGGCAAAATGATTGGTGTTCGTTATAATGCCGACTTAGACTGGGTTGGTGGAACAACTTATTTTTTGGAGAAAGGGTGATTAAGGTTTCGTTAAGTAAATAACTAGGCGTAATTTTAAATATGATATTAGAAACTCCAATACAATCCGAGATAGTTTTAAATGAGAAGCTTTCTTCAATAAGAAACCAGTATATTGAATTTGAGGCAACCTTTGTTTTGCTTCATCCATTTCTACAATTCGAAAACGAAGAGTTACTCAAGTCTTTTTTTAATAGAAAGTCTAATTCTAATTCAATCCAAAATATTTCAAATATCACATGGACTGAAATCGTTGCTAGGACTGGAATTAAAAGTATCAAAGATCTTGATCAGTCGTTGGCATATCTGCATTGCGCAAGACAAACCGCTTGTAAATCGGAATGGATTAAGCTTATGTCTTTTATTGAAAAACATACAACTATTTTAGTTCCACAAGTTGACTTCTTTCCCGAAGTGCATACAAAGCCTTTAATAAAAAAATTGCTTGAACTAAATCAAGGTTTGTTGATAGAAACTGACCGTATGACGGGAGAGGAAAAGTTAGTTAACCTTGCACAATTTGAAGGCTTAATAAGGAGCTTTTGTGATAATATATATAGCGTAACAACCTTAGATAATAGCATTAAATTTGATACAAATTTTGATCAAAGGTTTTCCTATATTTCTGCTAATAGAGTTATGTTAGAATCATTAATTAAAGATCTTAATTGGGAAGGTTTTTTCTGCGATATGAATACAGTTGATGATTGGTCATATCAAGGTGAACCAATTGATTCAATAAATTGGAGTAGTCCAGAAAGAAAGAAAAGGTACGACTAAAACTACAAAAAACGCGATGCTTAATGTTTATTATGTCAGAAAAATTATCCCCCGATGATAATCTATTGGTCTTAACGATAGCGGTAAAAATCTGTTTATCTTTTTTCCTATTTAGTTCTTAAAGAAAATTCAGCTTCTGTATCAGGCTCTGCGCTTAGCCTAAACCATTAGCTAATGAGGAAAGAATTAGTTTGTTATCGCACCCAATAAGTTTGTTTGTCCAGCCTTTGAGTTGTCTGCCTCTATAATCCATTTCAAACATACTTGCTTGTGCTTTGTTTTTTTCTTTTCTTGGTTGATCAATATGTTCTATGCTGTGGAAGGGTAAAGCAATATTGGTGGTGTCTTCCTATCTGCTGTTCCAAAAAAGAAATACATCTTCTTCGTCAGCAAAAAGTTTATAGATGTATTCTTTGGGCAGTTTTTCTGCTGCTTTTATCGATTCAATTATTTTGTTTTTATCGGTATCGTTGGTTCATTATTTCTATATATTTTTATTTAGCCGTGTAAAAAGACGTCTAAGATTTTTTTCAAGTATTATTGATTATCAAGTATTTGTATCAAAAGTCGTCTAAAAGCCGTCCAAAAGTCGTCTAAAAGTCGTCTAAAAGCCGTCTGAAAGATATCTAAATAACTTCCCAAAAACCATGTTCAGGCGATTGTATTTTCCCTTCTTTTCTTAAATCTTGCAAAAGATTCTTCACTTTATTTTTCTTTTTTGTTTCATCCAAAACATCGGGTAATTTTTCCCAAATAAATTTATCAATGTCGCTCCTTTTCACTTTGCCCATCTTAATATAATCGTATAGATATTTTTTTAGGAACTCAACATCCAGCCCTCTATTTTTTATGTAATCGGCTTTAAGTTTGGGATCATTTGTGGGTTCAATAACTGTGTAGCTTAAAAAGCAATTCTTTTTTCTTCCTTCAATAAATTTTTGCTTTTTCAAATAATTGTATTCATCATCAGTAACCAGTTTTTTCTTTTGCACTTTATCTAAAATCAAAATATCTTCTAAAGTAAGGTTAGGGTTTTTAATAAGAATACGGGCAAAATCTTCGTTCAATAATTTACCGGTTATGGTTACTTTAAATTTACCATCGGTTAAATCATAATCGGGCATCGGAAAAAATCTTTGCCTTTGAAAGTTGAATATTTTTCTGATGCCTCCGCCCTGCGTTTCTATCATATCGAGGTTTTTCATGGCTGCTACCAAAAAAGGGTTGCGGTAGTTTTCTTCGGGTGCGTCACTTAGCACTACATCTTCTATCGATTTTGGTAAAAAAGTACCGTAGTTAGAAAATACCAAATGGTCATCTTCAAACTCTACTACATTGATGTAGGATTTCTTTGTATAATCTTGGTGGGCAATGGCATTATTTAAAGGTTCTCTAATATTAAAGGGATCGTAACGTAAAACCTCATCAGGAAATAAAGTTCCTTCCCGCAGGTATCTGTATTTTAAATTTCTGATTTTTTTATACACTTCATCAATAGCAAGAATGAAAGGAATTGAAAAAATCTCAAAGTCTTTATCCTTATTATCTACTGTTTTTAAATTCCAACGAATTTTTACAAACGAGCCTAAAAAATGTTCAGATTCATCTTTACCTAGAAGTATTAAAACCGTACGGGTAATTTTTCCTTTTATGGTTAGCTTAGCTTTGTCTAAAAACTTAGCATCATTCCAGGCGTTTACCACTTCCTTGTATTTAGGGTTTCGTTTTTAAAATTCTATTCTTGCTTTGGCAATGGCTTCTTCATCTAAGTCGTAAATTGTGGCTTCGGGTACCAATTCCATTGACCAGTCGTGCCGATTCTGCTGGAACCTTATTCTATCCAACTCTTCTATGTTTAGCGGCACCAAGCTTTCGTTATCCCTGCCATAAAAATGTCCATCAAATGAAACGGGTAAGCCCATTGGTGCAGGTGGAATTTGAAATAGAACAACCCTGCCTTCGGGCAAAATAAGCTCGTATATTTCTATAAACGTAATTCGGTTTGCAGTTTTATCGGCAATCTCTTTTTTTAGGCTGTCTAAGTCTGCCCTGTTTGTTCTAAATTTAGTACCAACTATTTTGTGGTGTTTATTCTCAATACCAAATACCAACCAAGCACAAGCTGCTTTGCTTAGATTAGCCTCGTTGCTCAATGCCGAAAAATATTTGCCCAATTTATTAAAATCGTAATTGGTATTAGCTTCTTTAAATTCTACAATTTCGTTTTCTGCCTCTAATTTCTGCAGTTGATGAAGCTTTTCTATTAGTTCTTTTTCCGTCATTTTAGTTCAAATATTTTGCAAACATCCTCAAATGATTTCACATCATTTTTTATTTCCTCCCATTTATTCTGCTTAACATAAACTGGCGCATAGGTGTATTCCTGTTGAGCTGCGTTAATGTCTTTGCACCAAGTGGCAAGTCGCTGTATCTTTCTAACATCGTCCAAATCTTCTCGCCCTTTTGTTTCTAAAATGTAAAAAAGTGTTAGGATGATCTGTCCTAAAAAAAGTTTACAGTTTAGTTAAATAATCCTGCATTAAGTTTACAGTTCATTATTGCATTATTGGACGATTTAGGGTTACGCAAAATACCCAATTCACACAATACCTCCCTACTCTTTCTCACTTATGGAGTAAAACAAAAGCATCATTGCAGTGACGGATGAAATGCTCATAAAAATAAGAATCACTAAGGAGATACATTTGTTATAAGCATCGAGCGGCATGTCGTGTTGGATAATACCGATTAATGCTAGTAGGTTGGCGATAGCACGTTGTCCGAAAACTATGCAGCAAAGAAAAGTTAAGGCTAATCCGCTCCAAACATTTATTTTCCCAGCGCTATTCATCCATGATAAAACCCATGCAATGATCCCTGCACCAAGTCCTGAAAACATGATATTTCGAGCCTTAATTCCAATGGTGGCATAAGCAATCAATCCGCAAATGATCAATAGGGTTCCGAAAATCGATAAACTACGAGACTGAGGCGTTTGCATCATAATTTTAAAGAATAGGTTTTGAAATATTAAATGTAAAATTTAAAGGTGTAAATCTATTCATTTTCAAATTTCAAGTCAATGATTCGTTAATAATTTTGAAAAATAATTTTATGATGTCTATCAAAATAGCTAATTTCCCCTAGTAAAATGCTCAGATTTCGAGATGCAAAAAGATTAACAAACAATTATTGGTAAATTAGCGAAACTATGTTGCTTTATTTTGAATATGCTATCATTTAAATTTACCTTTGTACCGCCTTTAACCTCATTATCAAATCAATGCCCGAGACTAAAACCTCTTTAGGAATAAACAATTCTCATACTTCTCCATCGTCACCAAAAGTTTTAATGTTGGGTTGGGAATTTCCTCCTGTTATCAATGGTGGATTAGGCGTAGCTTGTCACGATTTGTGTATCGCTTTATCAAAGATTGCCAATGTAACGATGATCATTCCGAAGTCTAATCCTGATTTCGTAGTAAAAAATCTAAACCTTATTGGCCTGAATACAATCGATGCAAAAACACTTCGCAATATTGGTCATGCGGATTCCTACAAGAAGGTGAAACAGGTTCATTTTATCAATACACACCTCAATCCTTACTACAATGGAAATGCCTTAGGCGGACCAGCACTAAATGTGGAAAGTCAGTATTTGAAAAAGATTAAAATTGGCGACGAAACTGTTGAGATTTTCCATATCGACGATCTTTATGGTGGTGATGTGATTGAGAAGGTGACGGTTTTTGGAAAGTTAGCTGCTAAACTTGCTCACTCATTGGATTTCGATATTATTCATGCTCATGATTGGATGACGATGATTGCTGGAATGGAAATCAAAGCACAAACGGGTAAACCATTAGCAATGCATATTCATTCGTTAGAGGTAGATCGTGGTGGTCCTCATAGTAAAGGTTGGGTTTACCAGATCGAAAAAAAGGGAATGGAAGCTGCCGATGTTTTGATGCCTGTTAGTAATTTCACTGGTCATGTTATTCATGATTATTATAATATTCCTTGGAGTAAAATAAGTACTGTTCATAATGGAATTCGCCCTGTTGTTCCTTTTGAAGGCGAGAAAATGTTTAAAGAAAAAATGGTGCTTTTTGTAGGACGATTAACACGTCAGAAAGGACCAGAATATTTTGTTGACATTGCAGAGCAAGTATTGGCTAAAGATCAAAATGTTCGTTTTGTAATGGCCGGTACTGGTGAATATTTTAATCCATTGCTGGAGAGAGCTGCAGAAAGAGGAATTGCTCATCGATTCCATTTAACAGGTTTCCTGAATCTTGATAAAGTTCGTCAGTTGCTTTCCATTGCTGATGTGTACGTGATGCCTTCGGTGTCAGAACCATTTGGATTATCTGCTGTAGAAGCAGTTCAATTTGGAATTCCTACAGTTATCAGCAAGCAATCAGGTGTTGCAGAAGTTTTAAATGGATCACTCAAATTTGATTATTGGGATGTTGATCGTGCTGCTGGATATATCATTCGTTTGTTGCATGATGAAGTATTAAAAGAACAAGTTAAGCAAGATGCTTATAAGGATTTGGAAAATATTTCTTGGGATAAATCAGCAGTGAAAGTTATTGAAGGATACAAAAAATATGGTCTTATTCCTGAAGAAGAAATCGTATAATTAAAATATCAGTACATGTTGAAAAGTACTTTTGAAAACATGAAATCCAAAAGCATTTCCAATAGATCAGTGTTATCTTCGTATTAAGTAATAATTCCTCTCGATATGCCATCAGTTTGTTTCTACTTCCAAGTGCATCAGCCATTCAGGTTGAAAAGATATTCGTTCTTCGATATTGGTAAGGATCATTTTTATGAAGACGATGAAAAAAATCGTTACATCCTCGATAAAGTTTCTGAGAAATGTTATCTCAAAACTAATCGTAAGATGCTAGACTTGATAAATCGTCATAAAGGAAAATTCCGCATCTCCTACTCTATCAGCGGAACAGCTATTGAGCAATTCGAAAATCATCGTCCTGATGTTTTGCAATCGTTTATTGATCTTGCAAAAACAGGATGTGTTGAATTTTTGAGTGAAACATATTATCACTCCTTAAGCTTTATTTATTCGAAAGATGAATTTAAACGCCAAGTTGAAAAGCATAAAGAGAAAATTATTGAGTACTTCGGACAAACGCCAAAAATATTTAGAAATACAGAGTTAATTTATAACAATGAACTTGCTTCTTATGTGGAGAAGATGGGTTATAAAGGAATTCTTTGTGAAGGTGTCGATCGTCTTTTAGGTACGCGAACGCCTAACTCACTTTTCCAACCTGCTGGAACTTTAAAGATAAAAGCGTTCTTAAAAAATTATAGTTTATCAGATGATGTTGCTTTCCGTTTTAGTGATCGTAACTGGAGTGAATGGCCTTTGCAAGCAGATACTTTTGCAAAATGGGTTCATAAGGTTGCTGGTAACGGCGAAGTGGTTAATCTCTTTATGGATTACGAAACATTTGGAGAACATCAATGGGAAGAAACAGGGATTTTTGATTTCCTAGATCATCTTCCAGCCGAAATATTAAAACATCCCGACTTCGATTTCAAAACACTTTCAGAAGCTGCGGAAACATATAAAGTAAGAGATATTTATGATGCTCCCGAATTTATTAGTTGGGCTGATGCAGAACGTGATCTAAGTGCATGGCTTAGTAATCCAATGGAAAAGGAAGCTGCAAAACGTATATTTGCCCTCGAAGAAAAAGTGAAAGAAACTGGTGATAAAGATTTAATCGATGTTTGGGGTAAATTACAAACGAGTGATCATTTTTATTACATGTGTACTAAGTTTTGGAGTGATGGCGACGTACATAAATATTTTAGTCCTTACGACTCTCCTTATGATGCATACATTTATTACATGAATGCTTTAGCAGATTTTGAAACTTCTGTTGAAGAAGCTTGGAAAAATAGCGCTACGAAAACCGTTAAGAAAGTGGTGAAGAAAAAAGAAACTGCATAAATAAATTATTACGCATCAACTATCATTAACTTTTCTGGGGAGTGGGGGAAAACTTAACCGCAAATGGCTAGCGGACATATAAATCATAATAAAATATCAGCAGCTGGTCTGCTTGTAACGCTCGGTATCATTTTCGGTGATATTGGCACGTCACCACTTTATGTAATGGGCGCTGTTATCGGTCACCGTGTGATTGATGAAGGTCTTGTTCTCGGTGGAATTTCCTGCATCTTTTGGACACTCACTTTACAAACAACTTTCAAATATATTATACTAACGCTTCGTGCGGATAACAAAGGTGAAGGTGGAATATTTTCACTCTATGCATTAGTACGTAAGATGCATATTAAGTGGCTTGCAATCCCGGCAATGATTGGAGGCGCATCGTTATTAGCTGATGGAATTATTACTCCACCCATTTCAGTTGCATCAGCTATTGAAGGATTGAAAGTTATTAATCCTGATTTAAATGTGTTGCCGTATGTAATTGGAATTTTATTCGGAATATTTTTTATTCAGCAATTCGGAACTAAATTCATTGGTAAATTTTTTGGCCCTGTGATGATGGTTTGGTTTAGTATGTTACTCGTTTTAGGACTAGGTGCGATTTTCCAAAATCCAATTGTTTTCAAAGCAATCAATCCAATGTTTGGTTGGAGATTATTAACAGAATACCCACAAGGTTTTTGGATATTAGGTGCAGTATTTCTTTGTACTACTGGAGCTGAAGCATTGTATTCGGATCTTGGTCATTGCGGACGACAAAACATTCGTGTATCGTGGATCTTTGTTAAGACTGCTTTACTTGCGAATTATTTCGGACAAGGTGCATGGTTGTTGAATCACTCAGGAAAATTATTAGGTGATATAAAACCATTCTATGCGTTAATGCCTCCTTGGTTTTTGCTTACAGGAATTATCATTGCAACATTTGCAGCAGTTGTTGCAAGTCAGGCATTAATAAGCGGCACTTTTACTTTGATTAACGAAGGAATGCGTTTAAATTTTTTACCGAAAGGCAGAATCGAATATCCAACAGATTTACGAGGACAATTATATATTCCTGGCATCAATTGGCTATTATGTTTAGGGACAATTGGAATCGTTTTATACTTCCGTGAATCTTCAAATATGGAAGCAGCTTATGGTTTAGCAATTGTACTTACCATGTTGATGACAACAACATTATTGACCTATTATCTTTTCTTAAAAAAATATCCCCGTCCATTAATCTATTTAATTTTTGCAGTTTTCATAACTATTGAAATTTCATTTCTCATTGCAAACCTAAGCAAGTTCACACATGGTGGATATGTAACAGTATTTATTGCATTCACTATTTTTGGTATCATGTGGGTTTGGAATGAAGCAAGAAAAATTCGTGCTGCACTTGTTGAATTCGTTAAGTTAAAAAAATATTATGAAATTTTAACAGATGTAAGTAAGGACGAAACTATCCCGAAATATTCTACACATTTAGTTTACTTAACTGGCGCGAGTAGTGATGATGAAGTAGAAAGTAAAATTATTTATTCAATCCTGCAAAAGCAACCTAAGAGAGCAGATGTTTATTGGATGGTTCACGTGGATGTTTTAGATGAGCCTTACACAATGGAGTATCGTGTTCGTGAGTTGGTTGATGATAAAGTAATTCACATTCGATTCCGTTTAGGATTTCGTGTGGAGCCTCGTATCAATTTAATGTTTCGTCAAGTTGTTGAAGAGCTTGTAAAAAATAAAGAAGTTGATATCACAAGTCGTTATGCTTCCTTAAATCGTCAGCATCTTATTGGTGATTTTAGATTTGTAGTGATGGAGAAATTTCTTTCTTATGAAAATACGTTGAATCTTTATACTAGATTTATTTTGAATATTTATTTTTATATGAAAAAGATGAGTTTGTCAGAAGAAAAAGCTTTTGGATTAGATACAAGTTCAATCACAGTAGAAAAAGTTCCATTAATTGTTACACCTCCTGGAACGTATAAGTTTACGCGTGTTAATTAATGTTATTTATTTTTCACTATCAAGAAAATGAATAAAGAAACTGCATCCGAAAGAATTGATTTTTTAAGTAAAGAAATTGAACATCATAATTATCATTATTATGTTTTAGCTAATCCACAAATTAGTGATTACGATTTTGATCAATTGTTGAATGAACTTATTTCGCTTGAAAAACAATTTCCAGATTTGGTAAATGAGAATTCTCCAAGCCAAAGAGTTGGCGGACAAATCACAAAAGAGTTCAACACAGTAAAACATAAATACCCGATGTTATCATTGGGAAATACGTATTCAGGGGAAGAGTTAATTGAATTTGATACTCGTGTTCGGAAGATGATTCCAGGTGAAGAAGTTCAATATGTTTGCGAGTTAAAATTTGATGGAGTTGCTATTGGTGTTAGTTATACAAATGGTGTTTTACGTCAGGCAGTAACACGTGGTGATGGGATTCAAGGTGATGATGTAACGACGAATGTAAAAACAATTCGCTCGATACCATTGCGATTAAACAAGAATGATTTTCCT
>JAYVOC010000052.1:0-3888 GCA_043758125.1 Bacteroidota bacterium
CTAACATTTGCTTTGCTGGAGAAGTTGGATTAACGGGTGAAATTCGTCCTATTTCTCGAATAGAAGCACGCATTAATGAAGCTGCCAGATTAGGCTTTGAAAAGATATTTATTTCTAGATATAATCTTCAAGGTTTAGAGTTAAAAAAAGATCAGTCTATAGAAATTGTTCCTGTTGGAAAAGTAGAAGAAGTATTCACGAATCTCTTTGGATAATTGAATTTTCTTTTTGCTTTCTAACAATAAACTCCTTCGATTTACTTTTAGCAATTGAACGCGTGTGCCAATTACTATCTCAAATCTGCAAAGTTTTGCTTAAAGTGAATTGCATTTATTAGCATCAATATTTTTTAATTACTTCCTTATATTTTTTCACCATTGCAACAATACTATCTCTTTCTTCTTTAGAATAAATTTTATAGGAAGGATCTAACGTTAAAAATACCGGACTTAAAATTAAATCCTTTTCATGCATCATTGCGGTATCTTTTGGATTGATACGGATCTCATGCGACATTAAAAACTGCGGAGTAATTATAGCTTCATTTTTTATTTGCGCTGAAGCAGATAGTGAAATAAGAAAAAGTATGAAGAGGAGAATATTTTTCATTGGAATTTTCTTTTAGATATTTGTTTTATTGATTAAAACTTATTTACTTTTAATTAATAACCCGATAGCAATAGGATCAACCCCTTTTTGATTTATGAATTGATTTACCTTCTCTACGATTTAGCATGTATAAAATTCGTTGTGTGAAACTAATAAATTTATACGACGACCAGTTGAAAAATTGTTTGAATATAGATTTCGAATTTTTATATTCATCAATATTTATTTCTGTGCAATGTTCACGAATAAGTGTTTTCAATTCATCAGCAAAACGATGAGCGAAATTTTCATCCAATACATCGAGATTCATTTCAACACTCATAAATTCACTTAAGTGATTTAAGTTATGAGATCCAATACTTACCCAAGAATTATCAATCACACAAACCTTTGCATGCAATACGGCATCATTGTATTCATAAATTCGAATTTTATTTCGAAGCAGTAGGTCATACAAATAAGTGATTGCATTTTTAATAAATGGAACATCGCTATTGTGTGCAAGAACAATATGAATTTCTTTTCCTTGTCGAGCAGCATAAGTTAGAATTTTTAATAATCTTCGCGTTGGAATAAAATAACTTGCAACAATAATAATTTCCTTCTTTGCATTTCCAAGCATGAACTTGTATCCAGCAGAAATTTCATTTTTACCTCGAAGCCAATCATTTTGACTCATGCGCACAAGAACAGGATCATAGGAATTGGAATGTTTAGGAGTAATTTTTTTTCGATATGTAAATCTTCTTTTCCAAATCTTATTACAAAATGTATCCAATTGTTCGCATACTTCACCTTCTACAAATAATGCATAATCAAGCCATGGCAAATGCTCCTTGTCACCATGGTATTTATCAGCAATATTAATTCCACCAACAATTGCCTTCTTTCCATCAGCTACGCAAACTTTAATATGTAATCTTCGTGCGGATTGTGTAATTCCCGGAAACGGCAGTGGCGAAAAAAAACGAAAAAAAATGTTAGCTTCTTTTAACATTTCTTGAAAATCATGCTTCAAACTATGAGACCCAAATCCATCTACCATGAGATAAACTTTAACACCTCTGCCTGTCGCATCAATTAAGGAAGCAACTATTTGCTTTCCTGTTGCATCATCATCAAAAATATACACTTGCAAATGCAAAATATTTTTCGCGGAATCGATGAGTTTTATTAAGTCTTCGAAATATTCATTTCCACTATGGATAAGTTTTATCTCATGTCCAGGTAAATAATTTCTTTGCGCCATAAAAAATTTATTTATTCGTGAAAATAAACGCGTTTTACTCTTTCTGATATTCCTGTTAACACTTCATAGGGAATCGTATCTGTTTGTTCTGCTAAATCTAAGATAGTATAATCTGGTCCGAACACAATTACTTCCATACCTTCTCGTGCTGGAATACCTGTGACATCAATCATCGTCATATCCATACAAACACTTCCAACTATTGGTGCGAACAATCCATCAATTAACATTTTACCAACACCATTTCCTAAACGGCGACTTAATCCATCGGCATATCCAACACCAACAGTTGCGATTGTTAAATCTTTTTGTGCAACAAATTTTCTACTATAACCCACCGACTCACCTACTTTAATGTGTTTAATTTGAGAGATCGTTGTTTTTAATGTAGACACCATTTGAAGCTGGCGTTGTTCGTGTGAACTTGATGCGATACCATGTAAGCCAATACCTAAACGAACCATTTCAAATTGTGCTTCTGGGAAACGAAGTATTCCGCCAGAATTTAATATGTGACGTAAAATGGGATAATTAAAATGAGATTGTACTGTTGCGCTCATAGCTGCAAACTTTGCAATTTGCTGACGAGAGAAACTATCATGTGCAATTTCATCACTGGCAACTAGATGAGAAAATACAGATGCGATACGAATATTTTTATTGTTCTTTAAACGAATAATTAATTCATTCAATTCACTTTCTTCAAATCCTAATCGATTCATTCCTGTTTCGATTTCAATATGGATTGGAAATTTATGTTGCAATAAATCTTGTGATCTTCTACGTAATGCTTCCGAAAAATGATTAAGCACTCGGAAGCTATATATTTCTGGTTCGAGGCGATAACTGATCATTGCATCAAAACTTTGTTCTTCTGGATTCATCACCATAATAGGCAATGTGATTCCTGTTTTGCGCAATTCAACGCCTTCATCAGCGTAAGCAACAGCGAGATAATCTGCACGATGAAATTGTAACACATTTGCAATTTCGAAACTTCCGCTTC
Organism: Bacteroidota bacterium; assembly: GCA_043758125.1. Lineage (GTDB taxonomy): Bacteria > Bacteroidota > Bacteroidia > AKYH767-A > OLB10 > JANXSD01. The sequence goes on from JAYVOC010000052.1 coordinate 2,865, forward strand.
CATAAGAAAAAGCTTTTACCATCACCATCAATTTAGTATCCGATTTCAATCGTGAACGAAATAAATTTAAATTATGAATTACTGCATTCAAATTAATTTCTAAAATTGTTTCATGAGCTTTTTGCTGAAGCGCCTTGCTAATTCTTTCAAAACCGTACGACCTTGCTCCTTTTATCAAGATTGTTTCATGGGAGAAAGAAGAATAATTTAATTCGCGCAAAAATTCATCGGTATTATCATGAAACGATTTATCGAGATTAAATAAATGTTTTTGGCGCGTTATAGAAGGTCCAATTCCTATTAGTCGAACAATCTGTTTCTCTTCTAAAAGTTTTGCTACTTCCTTGTATAAAATTGCTTCGTCTTGTCCGCTTTGCAGGATATCGCTTAAGATTACCGTTCGTTTTTTATGTTGCTTTTGTTGATTTAAAAAATCGAGTGCAATCGTTAGTGAACCTAAATCTGAATTATAAGAATCATTAATAATGGAACAATTATTTACTCCTTCCTTCATCTCTAATCGCATCGCAACAGGACTAAGCAGCTCCATTCTTTCTACAATTACTTCTGGGGGATAATCCAAAAACAAAAGTAAACTCCAACAATGGATTGAATTTTCTATTGATGCTTCATCAGTAAAGGGAATACGAATACTTATAAAATTATTTTGATAGATTCCTTGAATTTCGGTTTCATGTTCTTGTTTTGAGATTCGACCAATTTGCAAATCAGCTTTCGATTTTCTCGACCAAGTAAACGTGCTTAAATTACTTGGTAGTATTTTCGACTGTGCTATTTGTTCTTGAATTCCCAAATAATCTTTACAATAAATTAATTTTCTTGCGTGCGCAAAGAGTTGTAATTTTTCATTGATCTTATCGGCTTGAATGGAGAAATTTTCATCGTGAGCCAATCCAATATTTGTAAAAATTCCAATCGTTGGCAGAATCATTTTTTCAAGCTTCTGCATCTCACCAGGCTTGGATATTCCGCCTTCAAAAATTCCTAAAGTATCATCGGATTG
>JAYVOC010000053.1:0-8124 GCA_043758125.1 Bacteroidota bacterium
GGAAAAGTATTTGGATCAGAAAGAAGTGGAATGCTATATACTTTACCATTTGCAAATGTGTTTTGGGAGAATACAACAATAGGTACCGTCACTGATGAAAAAGGAGACTTTAAACTGGATTTGAAAGTAGCTCTTCCGCACAAATTAATAATAAGCTATGTGGGCTATCTCACTGATACCTTTGAAATTCTCGATGCACAACAAATTATTAAAGTTCAATTAAAGTCGCTTGAATTAAAAACTGTCGAGATAAAAGCAAGACGTCAAGCTACTGAAATTTCAACATTAAAGCCCATTAATTCTGAACTAATCACAGAAGGTGAATTGCTAAAAGCTGCATGTTGTAATTTATCCGAAAGTTTCGAAACCAATCCATCTGTTGATGTAAATTATAACGATGCAGTAACTGGGTCAAAGGAAATTCAATTGCTCGGTTTATCCGGAATTTATACTCAAACATTAGCAGAAAATATTCCAACACTTAAGGGTTTGGCAGTGCCTTATGGATTAAGTTACGTTCCTGGTCCATGGATGGAATCTATTCAAATAAGTAAAGGCGCGGGATCAGTTGCAAATGGATACGAAGCAATCACAGGACAATTAAATGTTGAATTTAAAAAGCCAGAGAAAACAGATCCCTTCTATATAAATATTTATACCGACAATGAGGGAAAGCTTGAATTTAATAACATCAATAATATTTCACTTAGTAAAAAATGGAAATATATGTTGATGACACATGCCGAATATGTTGGTGTTAAAAGTGATCATAATAAGGATGGATTTTTAGATCAACCCCTCAACAAACAATTCAATGTTTACAACCGCTTTTTTTATCACGATGGTAAAAAACTTGAAGGACAAATCGGATTAAAAAGTTTGTATGAAGATCGTCAAGGTGGTCAAGTTTCTTTTGATAAAGACATTGATAGAGGAACTACAAATTCTTATGGCTTTGGGATAATAACCAAACGACTAGAGCTTTACACCAAGACTGGTTTAGTCTATCCTAAAACGCCATTCAAATCAATGGGTTTACAAACATCATGGACTTATCACCAACAAGATGGATACTTTGGCTTAAAAAAGTATTCTGGAACACAACGATCTATTTATTTAAATTATAGTTACATCAACATAATTAGAACTACCAATCACCATATAAAAGTTGGCGCAGATTATAAACTTGATGATTATGTTGAAAGCTATAATGATTCCGCATTTAGTCGAACAGAATTAGTTCCTGGAGTTTTTGGTGAATATACTTTTGGTGGCGATTCCAAAAAGTTTGGAGCTATTTTAGGTACACGTATCGATCATCATAATTTATATGGATGGCTCTTTACACCTCGATTGCACTTAAAATATAATTTTGCGCCAGAATTCATTATGCGTATTTCTGGAGGAAGAGGTTATCGATCAGCAAATCCATTTGCAGATAATATTGGTGTAATGGTGAGCGCTAAAAAATTAATAATACTCGAGAAGCCTGAGCTTGAAGATGCGTGGAATGGAGGTGTTAATATCACTTCTCGATTTAAGATTTTTGATCATGAAGCTAGTTTAGCACTGGATTATTACAGAACGGAATTTCGCCATCAATTGATTCTTGATCAATATTCAAGAAATGATGCTGTACTGTATTATAATTTGAAAGGCAAATCGTATGCAAATAGTTTTCAAACTACCTTCACGTTTGAACTTGTTGAACATCTTGATGTAAAACTTGCTTATAAAATGGATGATGTCCACACTGATTATTTATCATTAACAAATCAATCTAAACCATTAGTCGCAAAAGATAAGGCACTCTTAAATGTTTCATACAAAACAAATAAAAAATTTTGGATCTTTGATGCAACATTGCAGTGGGAAGGTGCTAAGCCGCTTCCCGCTACAAGTTCCCAAACAGACTTTGCTACTGAACAGTCACCTGATTATTTTATGTTACAAGCACAAATAACACGTGCCTTTAAAAAATGGGATCTTTACTTAGGAGGTGAAAACTTATTAAATTTTACTCAACACAATCCAATCATCTCATCACAAAATCCTTTCAGCAATGACTTCGATGCTACAAGAGTTTGGGGTCCAATAATGGGAAGGAAAATTTATCTTGGGGTACGATTATCAATAAAATAAAACAAATTATGAAATATACAATTCTCTTGTTATTCTGTGCATTCATTGCGATACAAGTTAATGCACAAACAACAAACATAAAAATTCAAACTTCCGCTCGATGTGGTGAATGTAAAGAAGCTATCGAGATGCAATTAAATTATGAGAAAGGAGTTAAATCTGCTCAGCTTGATAATGACACAAAAATAGTAACTGTTATTTACAACTCCGAAAAAACAAATCCTGATATTTTGCGGAAATCTATTGCATCAATTGGATATGATGCAGATTCTATATCAGCCGATTTGAAAGCGTACAAAAAACTTAAGTCTTGTTGTTTAAAAGATGCTCCTAAAAAAAATAAATAATTCTGCAGTATCAAAAAGCCATGAAAATTAAATCATGGCTTTTTTGATACTACTTTTCACATAAATTTATGCAATCGCTTTTGAAGCAAAATTTTGAACGTCACTTCCTGTAATTGTTTTGTCGCAAAGTATAATTAGTCGTTCAACAACGTTTCTTAGTTCGCGGATATTTCCAGTCCAATTAATTTTTTTCAACTCAGTAAATGCATCTTCTGCGAAGTTTTTAATCGGTATAGAGTAATCTTCGCAAATTTGTAGTAAGAAGTGATTTGCAATTAGAGGAATATCATCTTTACGCTCATTCAATGATGGAACTTGAATCAAAATCACACTTAAGCGATGATATAAATCTTCTCGAAAATTATTGTGTTCAATTTCTTTTTTCAAATCTTTATTGGTAGCTGCAATAACGCGAACATTTACAGTAATTTCTTTTTCACCTCCAACACGTGTAATTTTATTTTCTTGCAATGCACGTAATACTTTCGCTTGTGCAGATAAACTCATGTCACCAATTTCATCTAAAAATAAAGTGCCACCATTTGCTTGTTCAAATTTTCCAATACGTTGTTTGATGGCAGAAGTGAATGCACCTTTTTCGTGACCAAATAATTCACTCTCGATAAGTTCAGACGGAATAGCCGCACAATTAACTTCAATTAATGGAAGTTGATTTCTATTGCTTTGCTCGTGAATCCAACGAGCTACTAATTCCTTTCCTGTACCATTTTCTCCTGTAATTAAAACTCGGGCATCAGTTGGAGCAACCCTACTAATCATGTCTTTTATTTTCTGTATGGGCTCCGATGCACCAATCATTTCCGTTGATCGATTGATCTTACGTTTCAATGTTTTTGTTTCATGCACGAGGGTGGTTTTTTCCATTGCATTACGCAGAGTAATCAACATTCTATTTAAATCAAGAGGCTTAGAAATAAAATCATAAGCGCCTTTTTTTATTGCTTCAACTGCGGTTTCAATAGTACCATGTCCAGAAATCATGATAATTGGAATATCGGGGATACGTTCAAGTAGTTTTTCAAGTACTTCAATTCCGTCCATCTTTGGCATTTTGATATCACACAAAATAATATCAAATTTTTCTGCAAAAGCGATGTCCAATCCTTCAATTCCATCAGGGGCATCTTTAACTTCGTGACCCTCGTATTCAAGAATTTCTTTTAAAGTATTTCGAATACTTTTTTCATCATCGATCACTAAAATCTTCGCCATAGCACAATTGATTAATAATTTAATTATAGTTAACTATTGTATACTCATTAATAATCCTTCTTTTAATGAATAAGTAGAAAGGTGTAATTTGCGTATTCCTGTTTTTGAGAGTACAAATGTAAGTAATAGAGAAGCCACAACAATCATATCCGCCCTCATACCCAGCATTCCTTTCATCCTTAACCGTTCCTTGTAAGTTGATTTTACTAATTCATTATGAAGTGTTTTATATTTCTTTAAATCAAACTGATATTCAGTTTTACGACGAATCAAATTAAGGTCATCCGTTTTATTTAAGATTATTGAAGCGAATGTATCAAATGAACCACTCGACCCTACCAGTTTTTTAGGTTTAAATTTCGCTACAGCTTCAATAAATGAAATTAGATTTTCTGCTAAAAAATTATTTAATATTTTTATTTCAGAATTTAGTATAGGATCTGAGGGTTGGATTTGCTCTTTTAACCTTGCAGCGCCTAATCTAAAACTCTTCTTCCAAAAAATCTTTTTGTCATTGCAAATAATCAATTCGACACTTCCACCACCAATATCTAAAATGAGAGACGTTTCTTCGCCTAATATTATTGCTTTACTAACACCGTTATAAATAAGTCTGGCTTCCGTTGATCCTGAGATAAGTTGAATCGAAAAGCCAGTTTCTTTTTTTACTTTTTCTAGTAATGCTGATTTATTTTTAGCATCTCTTATTGCCGCTGTACCAACAACAATTGTTTTAATAACTTTATACTTCTTAATAATTTTCTTGTAGGATTTTAGTGCTTCAACAGCCTTATTAAAAGGATCTTCTGCTATGACTCTTCCAATAATTCCTCCAGATCCTAATTTTACAACTCGTTTTGCTCGATAAAGATGTTTCCATTGATTATCTTGATTTTCAGCAATCAATAAGTTAAAAGTATTCGTGCCACAATCTATTATAGCGACTTTCATGGAGTCAATCTTTGTAAAATAACCATTTCGATATTTCGCGATAACTTATTTTTTTCCCATAAAGAAGTATTCCGGTACGATAAATTTTTCCTGCTAACCATGTTGTGCCGATAAAACCAATTATTAATAGAAACATGGATAATGCAATTTGCCAATCTGGTACGCCAAATGGAATTCGAACCATCATCACAACTGGAGAAGTTAGTGGAATCATTGAAAACCAAAACCCTAGTTGACTATCGGGATTAGTAACAACCGTTTGCGCAACCATAAATGATAATATTAACGGTATCGTAACAGGCAACATAAATTGCTGTGTTTCTGTTTCATTATCTACCGCAGCCCCAATTGCAGCAAATAATGCGGAATATAAAAGATATCCACACAGAAAATAAATTATAAAACAAACAAGTATCCTTGGAAAATTGATAGAGGAAAGATTGCCCATCATTTTAAGCAGATCTTTGTTTTGCATTGGCGATTCCCCCTTAGCGTGTGCAACACTTTCGTTCATTGAATGATGCTGAAGGTCTTGTACAATCTCTTTCGGATCTGTTTTTTTATTGTAAATGATCGTATTTACTATTGATGATATAGTGAAGGTTAAAACTATCCATAGTAGAAATTGAGTGAATCCCACCAAGGCAATCCCAATAATTTTGCCCATCATCAATTGAAATGGTTTAACTGATGAAATAATAACTTCTACAATTCTATTTGTTTTCTCTTCAATAACACCTCTCATCACTTGCACACCATAAAGGAAAATGAACATATAAATCATGATGCCCGCAGCAAATCCAACAATTGTATTTAGCGATGAATCATTCTCTTCACCTTTTAAAGTAAGAGTTTTTAAGTCTATTTCAGTTTTGATAGATTCAAGTGTTTGGGCAGATATTCCCTCATACTTGAGTTTATCCTTTTCTATATCTTCTTTTAAAACACGTTCAATATAACTAGTTACCTTAATATTCGCTTGCTTTTCTGTGTAAAGAACAATACCGCCAGGATTTTTTATTACGTCTGCAGGTATATATAATATCCCGTATTCCTTATCGGAATCAAAAGCCTTTTTCGCAGCTTCTAAATTTATAGTATCGTTAACAAATTGTACTGTCTCAGAAGATGGCAGAATCGTGGTGAAAATTTTCGGGGCTTGGTCGATAATATGCACCTTATAGCCATCATTTTTTGAATATTCAGAAATTAAAAGTGGTGCAACAAAAATGGTAGCCATTAAAAGTGGACCAAGGATGGTCATTATAATGAAGGATTTTTTCTTTACTCGGGTTAGATATTCTCTCTGAACAATTAATAATATTTTATTCATAATCTTTTTATGCTTCTAAAGGACTAACTGTTTTAATGAAGATATCACTCATACTAGGAATTACCTCTTTAAAGCTAATCACATTTACATTATTAATGAGAGATTGAAGAAGTTGGTTCGTAGCAACTTGCCCAGTAAATTTAACTCTTGCTTTTTTATATTCTCCCTGATATTCATTTTCCATTAATTCAAAATCCCCCCAAAGACTATTCGCCAAGCCTATATTATTTCCTTCGTATTCAATTTCAAAGGTATTTGAACGATAGGATTTCCTAATGCTAGCGACATCACCATCTAGTAACTTATGTGACTTATGAATTAATGCAATATGCGTGCATAACTCTTCTACTGATTCCATTCTGTGAGTCGATAAAATGATTGAAGTTCCTTTTCGTTTTAAGTCTAGAAGTTCATCTTTAACAAGGTTCGCATTAAGTGGATCAAATCCTGTAAATGGTTCATCAAGAATTAAAAGTTTGGGTTCATGAACAACAGTCACAATAAATTGAACCTTTTGCTGCATTCCTTTGCTTAGTTCTTCTATTTTCTTGTTCCACCATTCAGTAATTTCAAATTTTCCAAACCAATACTTGAGCCTTTTGATAGCTTCTTGTCTACTTAAACCTTTAAGCCGAGCTAGATAAAGCGCTTGTTCTCCTACTTCCATCTTCTTATACAGACCTCTTTCCTCAGGTAAATATCCAATTTCTTTAGTGTGGTCGTTATGTAATCGATTTCCATTAAAGAGTACTTCTCCAGAATCAGGAGCAGTGATCTGATTTATTATTCTGATAAGAGAGGTTTTCCCTGCTCCATTTGGTCCGAGCAATCCAAAAACAGAACCTTGTGGGATTACAAGACTAACATTTTTAAGTGCAACATGACTTGAATACACTTTGGTCACGTCTTTTACTTGAATTATTGCATTCATACATAATATATAGTATCGTTAAAAATTGTAACAGGGCTCTAAAATAGAGTACAGAGTGACATAAAAATTTAAATTTCAAATTAAATGATAACACGATTTGGCTTAAAACTGTTTAATCTTTCGAATTGGTATAGCAAAATAGAAATTAATATCCTGTTGAGAAGAGCAATTAGGAAATTAAAAATTTGAGATATCAGATAAGCAAAATCAAATTCTTAGATATAGTTGACGGAATTCATTGGCATGAGTTGGAAAAAACAGTTGATTTCGGTCTTTGGTTAACGAGTTATTATTGATTTATTGAAATTTTTTCCGCTTCACTGATGAAAAAAATGACGTTTTAGGGTAATAAACGTGGAGAGCTTAATGATAATAGTAGGTAAAAAATCATGTTTTAGGGATATAATTGGTTGTTAGTAGGAGTATGATTAAAACTTAGTGCTCTAAATAACAAGTACTTATATGATTTTAAGAATATTTCTTTCATATTTATTTGACAATGCGGAAAGTCGTACTAATTTTGCCCTCCCGTTCACGGATATAAGCAACTCACAATGAAAAGTTCTTAAAAATAGTTGCAAATAAATTTGGTAGGATGAAAAAGAGATTGTACTTTTGCACCCCCAATAACAACAACGGGAAATTGTTCTAAATAGATTATTACAACATTAAAATTTATAGGCGCGGAGTAAGCGTCAGTTGTTAAAACGTTCTTTGAAGGATTGGTAGGAAATAATAAGCCATCTTAATTAAATTAAGATGTTAGGTAATCTGAGCACATCATATTTGCTTCGGCAGATAAACAAATTTTACAATGGAGAGTTTGATCCTGGCTCAGGATTAACGCTAGCGGCAGGCCTAATACATGCAAGTTGAACGGGATTTTGGGTAGCAATATCTGAATGAGAGTAGCGCACGGGTGCGTAACGCGTATGCAACCTACCTTTGTCTGGGGGATAGCCTTCCGAAAGGAAGATTAATACCGCATAAAGTATTGATGTAGCATTACATTAATACCAAACCTCAGGGGGACAGAGATGGGCATGCGTTCGATTAGCTAGTTGGTGAGGTAACGGCTCACCAAGGCTACGATCGATAGGGGGTCTGAGAGGATGATCCCCCACACTGGTACTGAGATACGGACCAGACTCCTACGGGAGGCAGCAGTAGGGAATATTGGTCAATGG
>JAYVOC010000054.1:0-3562 GCA_043758125.1 Bacteroidota bacterium
CAATTGAGGCAGATAAAGCATCATTCAAATTGCCATCAAAAAGTTCTGTTCCCATCAACAATAAAACAGGACGAATTCGTTTGCCACCAAGTGACAACATATAGCGAATGGGATCGTAAAGGGTTGCCGGTTCAGTTTGAAAGTGGAGTTCTTGCAGCTGTTTACCGATCAGCTCCTGCATTTGAGCAGGTGATGTCATAAATTATACGTTGATAAATTGCTTTGCGCTAATCAGTTTATTGATACCTTCTTCGAGTGTTGTCATCTTACGACTTAACAATTGACGCATCACAGTAATATCAGGACAACGACGAGTCATGTCACCTTCTTTCAAAGCAGGAAGAAAAACAATTTTAGATTTTGAATTTGTGATTTCAATAATTTTTTGTGCTAAATCAAGAACAGAGAGTTCATAATCGTTACCAATATTTACTACGTCGTTAACAATCAAGTCACCATAAAAAGCATTCAAACAAGCATCAATATTATCATCAATATAGCAGAACGTTCTAGTTTGACTTCCATCACCATAAATAGTAATATCTTGATTACTTAATGCAGCTGTTAAAAATTTCGACATTACGAAATCAGTACTTTGTTTTGGTCCGTAAGTATTGAAGAAACGGAAGATAGTATATTGCAAACCAAACTCTGTATTGAAGGCACGTAGATATGCTTCACCAACATTTTTTACAATTGCATACGGCAATCGGGAATTGAGAGGAGTAGTATGTTCATTTTGTGGAAACTCAACAGGTTCGCCATATACTTCTGAACTTGATGAAAAGAAAATTCGTTTAACGCCAGTATTTTTACACAAGCTAAGAATGTTACGAATTCCATTGAGATCATTTAATACCATCACAGGATTTGCAATGGTTCGCTTTACGCCAACTACTGCAGCGTAATGGAAAACATATTCGAAAGAAAACGTTTGAAATATTGCGGATATGTCGTTCAAGTCATTGACATCAGCTTTTATAAATCTCAAATTATCGTGAACAGAAATAGGAAGTTTAGTTTCAGAACCAGTTAAAAGGTTGTCTACTACCACTACATAATTATCTGCATTGTCAGCAAGTCGTTGAGCTAAGCAACTTCCAACAAAGCCTGCTCCACCAGTTACGAGGATACGTGTTTGCATAGTTTTAATCGTTAATCAAATTTAGTAAATATTTTCCATATCCGCTCTTAATTAATGGCTCAGCTAGCCGGTGTAATTGTTCGCGATTTATAAAGCCTTGTCGAAAGGCAACTTCTTCAATACAACCTATTTTTAATCCTTGGCGTTCTTCAATCACTTCGACGAATTGCCCTGCTTGCATTAATGATGAAAAGGTACCTGTATCGAGCCAAGCTGTACCTTTATCTAAGATGCCAACTTTTAATTTTCCAGCTTCGAGGTATGCTTTATTCACATCAGTGATTTCATACTCACCACGCGAACTTGGCTTTAATGATTTTGCAATTTGAATTACTGAATTATCGTAAAAATACAAGCCGGGAACTGCATAATTTGATTTAGGCTTCAATGGTTTTTCTTCGATACTTAAAGCCTTTTTATTTTCATCAAATTCAACAACTCCGTAGCGTTCAGGATCTGAAACATGATAAGCAAAAACAATACCTCCCTCTGCACTTAAATTTTGTTTTAATAATTGTTCTAAACCTGTTCCATAAAAAATATTATCACCAAGAATGAGAGCTACTTTATCATCACCAATGAATTTTTCACCAATCACAAAAGCTTGCGCTAAGCCATTCGGTTTCTCTTGTGCTTCATAGTGAAAATGACAGCCCAAATTTTTGCCATCACCTAATAATTTTTGAAACATTGCTTGGTCATGTGGCGTTGTGATAATAAGAATTTCATTGATCCCAGCCATCATCAAAATACTTAATGGATAATAAATCATGGGCTTGTCGTACACTGGCATTAATTGCTTACTAACGGCAAGCGTTAATGGATGTAATCGAGTGCCAGAACCTCCAGCGAGAATGATACCTTTCATAGTTTAATTGCTAATGCTATTACTGATACTATTTAATTTTTTTTCCAAGATACCACATCGTTTTTATGGTAATTTTATTTTGTTCGAATTGTTTGGTTGATCCTTTGTTCTCTATTATTTTTAGATGATGTTAAAAGGCAATTAATATATACGATTTATTTTAGGATTAGGGTTTTTAATAGTTAGTGTATTTCATCGGTAAAAGGTTTCCGAATTTCCAAATTATCAAGTTCAATGTCTTCTTCAGAATCAAGAATTTCGAATAGTGGCTCTTCTCTTAAAGCTTTTGCACTTAATCGACGCTCCATACTCATCAAGAATGCAGGAAGTAGTACCAAATTCGAAATCATTGCCATCAATAAAGTAATACTTATCAATTTACCTAGGGATGCTGTTCCGCCGAATGCAGATGCGCTGAAGATAAAGAAGCCAGCAAATAGAATTACCGCTGTGTAAATCATACTCACACCTGTTTCACGGATCGTTAGCGTTACCGCTTTTGAAATACTCATTACAGGATTTTTTCTCATCTCATAACGAAATTTAGTAAGGAAATAAATAGTTTGATCAGAGGCAATACCGAAGGCGATACTAAAAATTAAAATGGTAGAAGGCTTCAGGGGAATATTAAAGAAACCCATCAATCCTGCAGTAATAATTAATGGCACAAGACTAGGCACTATAGAAATTAAAATCATCCGGAACGACATAAACAAAGCAACCATAATTAACGAAATCAAAACGATTGCAAGCAGTATACTCTCCAATAAATTTTTAAACAGATAATCGTTTCCTTTTAAAAAGATTAAGCTGTTACCGGTAATGGTTGTCTTGTAATTTTCAGGTGGAAAAATAGAATCTACTCGTGGGCGAAGATCTTTCATAATCACTGCCATTTTTTCTGATCCTACATCAGCCATCTGAACACTCAATCGTGTTATCCGTTTGTTGCTATCTATAAAACTCTTAAACATTGATTCTTTGCCTTTCATATCACCTAAGTACGATGACATCTCTGCAAGTTCTAATGCACCAGGTAAGATATAAAATTTAGGATCATTATCTTTAAAAGCTTGATAGCCGAATTTAATTCCTTCAACTACAGAAAGTGGTTTAGACAAATCAGGATATTGCAATAAAACTTTTTGTAATCGATTTATTTTTTGAAGAGTAACTTGTTTCAAAACATTACCAGGAATCTTCGTGTCAATTGCAAATTCGAGTGGTAAAACGCCTTTAAAATTATGCTCGAAAAATTTCATGTCAACATAAACTGGATCTTTCTTTGGCAAGTCGTCAACTACATATCCAATTGTTGTAATCTTAGTCATACCAAAAATTGAAATAACAAGAATTACGATTACAGATCCGTACACTAATCGTCGGTGACGGTGAACCCATCGATCAACATTTTCGAGAAGCGCTGCCATCCTTGGAGCTTGTAAATGTTTTAGATGTTTAACATTTGGTGGAGGCAAAAAACTAAATACAATAGGGATGAGAATTAACGAAATCAACCATGTAGTAAGCACATTCATTCCCGCAACCAT
>JAYVOC010000055.1:0-2455 GCA_043758125.1 Bacteroidota bacterium
GATTTTACAAGGTGTTCGGAATGATAATCGGGTAGAGCTTTGATTGCATCATGACGCAAATGAAATTTTTTTTGCAATGGAGCATGAACTTTTAAGGAAAAACACCATTGCTGAAAATAAATTTTGAATCCAAAGTTTTCAAAAAGGGCTTGATAGTAAGGTCTGTTGTAATTCATTTTATAAGGAACTGGATCGAATCCTTCTATGATCAGTCCCCACCAACTATCGCGTTCACCAAAATTAATTGGGCCGTCCATGGCTTCCATCCCTTTAGAACTTAGCCAACTTTTAGCTTTTTGAAATAATAAATTAGCTGCGGATTGATCATCAATGCATTCAAAGAAACCAATTCCGCCAGTCGGTTGTTCTTCTTTCTTAGATGTTCTCTCGTTTACAAATACTGCAATTCGACCAATCGTTTTGTTCTGATCATTTTTTAAAATATAACGGCAGCATGCGCCATGACGAAAAAATTTATTTTTTGCTGGATCGAAAACCTCATTAATATCTTTATCTAAAGGTCGAATCCAATTTGTATCATTTTTATAAATGAATAAAGGCAAGAGCAGAAACTCCTTTTTATCGCTTTCGGTAATTACTTCAATAACTTCCATTTCAGTTATATCACTAAGGTTAGTTACAGTGTTTGATTAAAGTGTTTCTTAGACAAAAATAGAAGAGAATTTGAATAAAAAAAACCACCGATGGAAGTCGGTGGTTTTAATGAATGGAAAACAACTCATTATTTTCCGCTTATGCTAATCTTCTTCTGAAGTTCTTGAACAGAAGCTTTAAATTTTTTATCTGTTTCAATCAAATTGTTAACGGTGCGACAGGCGTGAAGTACAGTAGCGTGATCCTTTCCTCCGCAATGTGCACCAATGTTGCTTAGAGACGATTTAGTCATGCTCTTAGCGAAGTACATTGCAATCTGACGTGCTTGAACAACTTGACGTTTACGTGTCTTAGACTTAAGCATTTCAATTGGTAAGTCAAAATAGTCGCAAACGATTTTTTGAATGTAATCAATGGAAACTTCGTGAGTGGTATTTTTAACAAACTTATCAATCATCTGTTTTGCTAATTCAAGAGTTACTGCCTTTTTATTCAAAGAAGCTTGAGCAAGAATTGAAATAAGTGCACCTTCTAATTCACGAACGTTTGAAGTAATACTATAAGCGATATACTCAACGATTTCTTTAGGAAGTTCAATTCCATCGATATACATCTTCTTATTTAAAATTGCAATTCGTGTTTCCAAATCAGGCATTTGCAAATCAGCTGCCAATCCCCATTTGAAACGACTTAGTAAACGTTGTTCCATTCCTTGAAGATCCACTGGTGCTTTATCAGAAGTAAGTATTAATTGTTTACCAGTTTGGTGTAAATGGTTGAAGATGTGGAAAAATACATCTTGCGTTTTCTCTTTCCCTGCAAGGAATTGGATATCATCAATGATCAGAACATCGATCATTTGATAAAAGTGTACAAAATCATTTTGCTCATTGTTTCGTACTGAATCAATGAACTGATGCGTAAATTTTTCTGAAGAAACGTAGAGAACAGTTTTTCCTGGATGTGAATTTTTAATCTCAATACCTATAGAATGAGCTAGATGTGTTTTTCCCATTCCAACGCCACCATAAATTAACAATGGATTAAAAGAAGTTCCTCCAGGTTTATTCGAAACAGCATAACCAGCAGATCTTGCAAGTCTGTTGCAATCTCCTTCGATATAATTTTCAAATGTATAATTTGGATTCAGTTGCGATTCAACATTCACTTTCTTTAATCCGGGTATTATGAAAGGATTACGAATGGTATTTGAATTAGAATTTGAATTCATTGGAACATTCATCGGACTGTTTTTTAAGTCAGCATGAGTTCTGGTAGGAATCTTTACAGTGTATGGTTTTGAATCACTCGTTGCATTTTCCATTACGATGCTGTATTCCAGTCGACCTTCTGTACCAAGTTGTTGACGAATTGTTTTTCGAAGTAACGTGATGTAATGTTCTTCTAACCATTCGTAAAAAAATTGACTCGGTACTTCAATCGTCAGGATTTTACCTTCGAGTTTGATTGCCTTGATTGGTTCGAACCAAGTTTTGAAGCTCTGCGCATTCACGTTGTCTTTAATGATTTGCAGGCAGTTATTCCAAATGCTCTCACAAGTCTTTTCAATAGTGGTTTTCAACAAAATCTTTTTGGTTATTAAATGATTAATATTGTGGTAGTGTTTTTCGTGTCTTTTTGAAATCGAAAAAATAAATCCCTCATTTATTTTCCGTGCAACAAATATTCTGTAAAAAAAAGTAAAAAAAAAATTAAACTGCTATTGTATTTTCACTAATTTTTACAGTTGATGCAATCAAATCTTTTTTTCTTTTTTTCTTGTCAAAGTAGTAATCGATTCGTCCAAGTTTGATTCCAGCCCATCCAACTTGTCCTATGA
>JAYVOC010000056.1:0-8203 GCA_043758125.1 Bacteroidota bacterium
AGATTTTAGAGCTACAGCTTTATTTGCCTTAGCAGTAAAAGCACCTGTTGCACTTGCTTCAATATCTTTAGTTGCTTTTAAAGTGATATTATTTTTTGCATTTAAAGTTATGTCATTTTCAGCATTAAATTCAATGTCTTTTGATGAAACGGTAATTTTCTTTTTTGATTTTATTTCAATCGTTTCATCTCCCTTTAAAATTATAGTACTACCTTTTGGATCTGTTATCGTTATGCTTCCATCTTTATCATTAAAAGTTAAAGTATTTCCACTTTTCGTGATTAATGATTTTACATTATTATCCTTATCACCAAGTCCAGATTTAGCGGCTCCATGAAAATGAGAGGCAACCATAAAGGGCTTATCTATATCACCGCCTTCAAAATCTACAACCACTTCTTCTGATTTTTCTGGAATAAAATGCCATCCCTTTTTTCCACCTGCATGAGGTGTTGCAACACGAATCCAAGGTGTCATGTCGGCAGATTTTTGCCAAGGAAATTGAACTTTAATCCGATTTAAACCATCCGCATCATGATTCTCTTTTACAATTGCCGTTTGTATATCAGCTCTACGGAAAACATTTGGGTTAGTATATGGTGGAACTTTAGCAGCGCCTGCAACTGCATTAAAACTGTTTTCATAATGGCCAATTTGATTGGAGTAATGAATTACAGAGGTTGCAATATATTCGTAAGAACCACTTTCAGTTTTTATTTTAAATTTATTACCAGCTTTTAATCCTGCGTTTTTACTATCGCCTCGTACTGTTAATGATTGAGTAGTTTTTAAATTAGCTTGAAGTTGAGCGATTGATTCAACCATTTTTTTATTTACCGCATTAAAGCTATGCATCATTCGCCCTGTGCTACGAGAGAACACATCTTTACTTTCTTTAAGAGCAGCATCACCATAATCATTACTTAATGACCCTAATGAAACACCACTTTTATCGACTGCCTCACCTTTAAAAGAATCATATGATTTAAACGAAAATTTGGAAGGTTGTAAATTACCTTGAATTACGAAATTCTTTACATCTGAACCAGCAGTTAATTGAGCACCGCTATCTCCTGGTTTTCCAAAAACTAAGGTTTGACCATCTACAAAAAGCCATTCACCGTAACGAGTACTCAATCGTTGTAAAAACTGAAAACCTGTTTCATTATATTGAGTTATATAATGATGTTCATCCGTATTAACTGGATTTATATTTTTCTTTAAAACATTATCTGGAACTCCTTCTAAAGTTCCATCTATAGCCTTTTTAAGATTTTTTTTGTAGTAGGTGGTGCACTCAGGAACATCATCTAATAAAATGGATAGACTTTGACCTGAAACAATAAAAGATTGTGTTGCACTATTAATATCTTCAACAGCAATAGAAGTAATGATACCCATGAATTCGTTTTTATCGAATTGAATAGAAACAAGACTTCCAATATTTTCTTTAATAACTTTTAATTGAAAAGATTGATCGTTTTTTATACTTCCAACATTCCATTTGAAACTGAACTGATGATGTCCTCCAACAACAGTATTAACTATTAAATTTCGATAGATTACATCATCTTTGAAATTAGAAATACTTACAGAAACAGGTATTATTGTATCAGACATCGTAGGTAAAATTTTAATTTTGAAATAACAAATTGAATTGAAATCAAGAATATTAAAAAAATAAAAAGCGTCATATTATTCAAAACAAGATATAATATGACGCTTAAAAAATTTTAGATATTAAACTGGCCAGTTATTTTTGTGTTCAGCGTTACCAACTTTAATTTCTTTAGAAGTAATTACAAAATGTTCAGTCATTGGTGTTTCACCTTGATTTGTAAATGCTTCTGAATAATTAACTACGTAACCATTTTTAAAAGATAATTCTTTCATTTTTTGATCAGCGTTTCGTTGATAGAAAACCACCTTTCCATCCTGCTCTTTGAAGGCATCAAAAGCCCACTCAGTTAAAGCGGTATCTGCTGTTGATTCTACTTCTAGTTGAATTGTTCCAGCACGTGTTCCTGAAGAAGGACGTCCTGATGAATCTGTGTCTTGAGACATAGTGTAACTGCAATGAAGTACGCGGTATTTTTTACCATTAACTTCGAATTCGGCTTTGAATGACATAATTTTTTAGGTTTAAAATGTTGAATTTAAGATTTTGATTTGATTTATATAGTTTAATACCAAAAGTTGAAAGTTTGTTATCATCAAATTAAAAATATTTTTTAAATAACTTTTTTAAGTAGGCCACTCCATAGCATTAATAACAAGGTTGCCTTGAGATTCATATTCAAATTTATTAGCGCATATAACAATCCGCTCGGTCATTGGTTGTTGTTCGGAGTTGGTAAAACTAACGCTGATATCAACGATATAGCCGTCTTCAAATCTAACCTCTGTTTGTTTCTGAAAATTATCTCTGCGCATAAAAGTAATCTTACCATTCTTTACATCGTAATTGGTATAAGCCCATTGATGTAGTAAAATGCAATCAGGTGAATGTTCAAGTAGCAATTCCATTTTGATACCTGTTAAAGCGGAAGTAGGTCTTCCTGTTCTGTCATGATCGCGCGAAGTTTGATAATGAAAGGACAATACTTTAAAGGTCTTATCCTCAACAGTAAAGGTTGCTTCAAATGACATTGGGTTAATTAAAGGTTAGTACCATTATAAATATTAAATAATAGAATCCACTTTCATAATAATGAAATTAAAGGCAAAAGAATCTTTAAAAGCCTAAACTAAATTAGGCCTTAGCATACTCTGATAGCCATTGAGTGCCATCATCACCTTTTTGACCATCTAATTTAATTGTAAAACTTTTAGATGGGAAATAAGGAGTCATATGAATATCAATTAATACACGATCTTTTTGATTTGGATCTTGCTTTAATTGACCAATTCGGAAACTTTCGATTAATTTACCAGGTCCACATATGTCATCTAAAAATTTCGTTACTTGGCTACGTAAATCTTTTTCAGTTTGAGAATTCCAGTTTTCAAAAGCTCTTCTATTAAGGAAGTCGATAAGTACTTTTGTGATGTAATCAAATACTCGAACAACTGAATAAGTTTGAAGTCCAAGATTATCACCTGTAAATAATGTTTTAGCAGAAAACGCCATCACTTTACCATACTCGTTAACCATCGGTACCAAGCCCAATTTCTCGAGGTTTGAAATTTCACTTTTCTTTAAGTCAAATTTTACGCCTTCCACTTCACTTAATCCACCATGTTTTTTACCTGCGGCCACTTGGCTCATTAATGTTTTGTATACTGTTCCTGCCAAAGCACTACTTGGTGGAACATATAAATCATCACCTTCACCAACTTCAGCTACTTTTTGACGACCAACAAGCCAGTTGCAAGCCATCATAACGTTAGAACGATAAATATCACCACCAGTTAAATTAGCAGACTCAAATAATTCCATTACATCATCTGGGCTATCAAGATGTTCGAAATCGGTAACAAGCATTACTTTATTTGCATAAGCTAATTTGGCCCATTTTTCTACAACAGCATTTGAACCTAAATATCCAGGAAGTACCATTAAAGAATAATTATCACGCAAATCAAGACGATCATAATTTTGTTTCATTTCCTCTTGAACGGCATTAAAGAATAATGGATTATCCAAATCTTTAAGTTGTTCCATTGAAGCATTCATGAAAGAAACATTCTTAAGTTTATCGGATTCAGTATTCTTGAAAAAGAGAGCTACTGATCTATAAGATCTTTCTAAATCATTTGTTGCATCTAAAGCTTTTAAAACATTTGACTTTAATGTTTGATCTGCACTCTTTGCTTTTCCATCTGCCTTTTCTACCAAATCAGAAATTGAATTTGATTCAGACAATAATGACATCCAAAGATTAAGTGTTTTTTTTAAAGCTTCTCGCTCTGCTTTTTTAGCACTTTCAGAGAGGAAGATTTTTTTACGAGCTTTCTTTTCAGGATTAAGATTTTGAACACCATCAACTACGGCTTCTAATAAATCGAATCCACCAAACTTAGTTAATGCTGTTGCACTTTGTTCAAGCGTTTGAGTCGCATTTGCAAATTTTTCACGCTCTTTATATTCCCCTTCTTGTTGGGTTGATTGTTCTAGTTCTGACATTATTATAAAATGATTTAGTTAGTATTTCGATTGAGTTAACTTTTTAATTTAAAGTCATTAAAGAAGCGCATTATTTAGCTTCATCAATTTCTTGAGACATAGCAGCAAGAGCTTGCATAAATGAAGCCTTTGCATCTGGGTTTTCAAGAACATTTTTTAATACCTTATTGGATTTTAATTGCTTAATAATTTTCGCAAATTCATTTTTTTGCAATTCTAAGTCATTTAAAAAGCCACTTTGGTTTATAATCCCTTTAGCTCCAAAATTTCCAAGGTTAGCAAAATTCAGTTGCTCACTTTGAGTGCTTCCATCTTCTTTTTGAAATTCTACTTCAACACTTGGTTTGAAATTAGCAAAAACATCATCAATTGTTTTTAACCCTTCAGTGATTTTTGGCTTAATCGCTTCATCGCTTGTAAGTTTTTCTATCATTAGTGTGCGGTTCATTGGGATGTCCGAAATTCCTTCACTGGCATCTCTTGAGGCTTCTTGCCCCCCTATTCCATAGTCAAACATTTTAGTAAGTATTAGTTGATTTAATTAATTTTATTAATAGAGATGAATTCTTTCTTTTTTGATTATTAAGTTCAAAGATAATTGTTTTTAAATACCAACAAAACTATGTGACAAAATAATTGATTTTTTTGTATTTTCACTTAAAATTTAAATATTTTACTATGCAATCAGATCTCCGATTTAATTCATTCCCATTTAGAGATTCTTCAGTAAACAAGGAAATTGACTATAAGGCCATTTACACCTCGTGTTACCCTATGATAAAAAACATGGTACTTAAAAACTCTGGATCTATTGATGATGCTAAAGACCTATTTCAAGATTCAATCTTAATTTTGTTTCAAAACACTGGTAAAGAATCTTTCCAGTTAAATGTTGGAGTTTGTACCTATTTGTACAGTATTGCACGTAATATTTGGCTTAAACAGATTAGAAATCATGGTAGAACAATTGGAATAAATGATTCACATGATCTAAATGAGGAATCAACACCTTTTGAGAATAACGAAAAAATGCAAAAACAACGTTTATTAATTAAACATTTAAATAATCTTGGAGATAAATGCCAAAATATTTTAAAACTATTTTTCGAGGGTAAACCTGGCGAAGAAATTGCAAAAGAACTTGAATTCTCTACCTACGAATATTACCGTTTAGCTAAAAATAGATGTACAGAAAATCTTAAGTTGAAAATTCAAAATGATCCGAACTTTAAAGAACTTCTATAATTCTCAATTATTTTTAAAAACCCTACAAAATGACAAACGAAGATAAATTAGAAAAAAAAATTGAGAATTTTGTTCACAACAGAATGATTCAAAATGATCGTGAAAATTTTGAACTCGAACTAAAAACAAATGATGTTTTAAGAACTCATGTAAAAACACTTTTATCTTTAGTTACCTTGTACAATGCCGAACTCTTTGAACTCATGAAAAAACTTGAAGCGGCGGAGAAACAACTTGAACAGGATAACTTTTTTAAAGATAAAGAATCGTTATAGTTATTTCGTCCAAACTAACTCCTTATTTTCATCTAACGAAAGAACAACATTATCACCTTTTTGCAATTCGCCAGAGATGATTTTTCTACTCATTGGTCGTCGAATTTGATTCCTGATAACTGATGCAATAGGGCGAGCACCGTATTTCGGAGTAAATCCAAGTTTCGCAAGATATTCTTTTGCTGATTGCTCTACTTCCAATTGCATTCCTTGACGATTTAATATTTTCAAGAAATTATTTAATTGAATCTGGAAAATATTAATTACAATTTGTTCAGTAATCGGAGAAAACGGAACAATTTCAGTTAATCGAGCTAAAAATTCAGGACGGAAGAACTTGCCCATGATATCCATAAGATCTGTTGTTTTGGGAATTACTCCCTTTCCAAAACTATCCACAACAAAATCGGATCCTACATTTGAAGTAAATAAAATTACAGAGTTTGAAAAATCGCCTTCTTTTCCAAGACGATCATGTAATTTTCCTTCATCCATAATTTGTAGAAACAAATCGAATACAGAAGGATGAGCTTTTTCTATTTCATCAAATAAAACCACAGCATAAGGTTGCTGTCTAATCTTATTCACCAACATACCACCTTCTTCATAACCAACGTATCCTGGAGGGGCTCCATAAAGTAAAGCTGCTGAATGTTCTTCCTTAAATTCACTCATATCAAATCGAATAAGTGCATTTTCATCATTAAACAAAAATTCAGCAAGTGATTTTGCTAATTCTGTTTTACCAGTTCCTGTGGGTCCAAGGAAGAAAAATGATCCAATTGGTTGTCCTGGTCTGCTTAATCCAGATCTAGATTCTAAAATTGCTTCGCAAACAGATTTAACTGCATGATCCTGCCCAACTACTCGCTTCATGAGCAGTTGATCCATATTCATTAGCTTTTCCTTTTCTTGAGCTTGTAATTTACCAAGTGGAATACCAGTTTTTAGAGCAACTACTGCAGCAACATCAGATTTCTCTATTTGGTCTCTTTTTATTGAAGAAGCGACAGTTAATTTTTCCAGTAAATTGATTATATGTTCATGCAAAAATTCAGAAGATTCCATATTTTCTTTGGTTTCATCTGCAATTTGAGAAAACAAAACAGAACTAACTTTATTTTTTAAAAGTCCTAATAGCCATTGAAGTTCTTTTAAAAACTCATCTTCATTTAGACTTGATTTTTTATCAACTAATAAATTCAATTCAACATAAACTGAGTCCACTCCTTCTTTACTTGTTTCTCCCATCATTTTAATTGCCGACATAGTTCGATCAATTAAATCAATAGCGGAGTCAGGAAGACTTCTTTCTTTTAAATATCTTTTAGAAAGTCGAATTGATTCAACAACTACATCGTTCGCTAATTTAATATTATGATGCTTTTCGAAATGAGGTAAAACTATATTTACCATTCGAGCAGCAGTAGTTTCATCAGGTTCATCCACCTTAATCAATTCGAACAATCTATTGAAAGTCTCGTCAGTTTCAATATGCTTACGATAATTTTCGTTAGTGGTAGTTCCAATAATCGTTAATTCACCTCTAGATAATTCTGGCTTCAAAATATTTGCTAAACCAGGGGTTGCACCACTTTTATCAAGGAGAGAATGAATATTATCAACAAATAAAATAGCCTTATCAAATTGCTGAATTTCTTTTACAATATTTTTCATTCTATCTTCGGCTTCACCTTTGTAAGATGCGCCAGCGATAAATGCACCAGTATCTAATTCGAATACGGAAACATTTTTCAAATTTTCGGGCACTTTACCTGATAGAACATTTAAGACAAATCCATTTAGAAGAGCCGTTTTACCTACTCCAGGATCTCCGGTGATGATGACATTGGGTTTAGACCTTCTACCTAAGATTTCCACCATCATCCTAATTTCTTTATCTCTACCAACAATCTCATCAAGCTTACCATCGCGTGCTTGCAAGTTTTTATCTATACAATATTTTGAAAGTGCCCCACCTGATTTATTAGCACCACTTGCATTTTTAATAGGAGAATTTCCCAATGCTGTATCAATCGAATTTCTTTCTAAATTATCCGTTAATATTTCCGTAATTGTAATTGGTAATGTTTTTAACTGATCATAACTAAATGCAATTCCAGGAGTACATAAAGCGCCTAATAATGAAATCAGATCAATTTCGTCTTTCGATAATTTTATTCGAACATTTTCCGCTTCTTCAAATAATGGCTTAATTTTATCATCACCTACTGGCTCTTCAACCTTTGATGCTTTTGGAAACGATTCGATTCGGACATCCGCCCAATCTTCCATAAAATAGAAATCTTTACTGGAGCTATCAAGGTACTCACGCAGACTTAAATCTTTATGCATCATTGCACGTAATAAATGTGCAGGAGAAAAATTTGCATTGGAGTTTTCTTTTGCAACTGATTGTGCAATTTGAATCGCTCTTTTTACTTCATCATTAATATTTCCCATAGTCAAATATTATTTTTAATTTAAATCTTTTAATTACTCCTTTTATTGTCCACTTTTTTAACAGCAATTTCCTGATTAATTTTTTGCAATCTTG
>JAYVOC010000057.1:0-4308 GCA_043758125.1 Bacteroidota bacterium
ATGAAAAATCAAAAATTGATTGCTACGATGTTTGCTACAATGCTTATGTTGGTAATGTGTTTTAATGTTAGTAATAGTTTTGGTCAAGCACAAAAGAAATCCGCAATGACGAAAGATTGTTGTATGATGAAAGATGGAAAAATGATGGAAATGAAAGATGGGAAAATGATGCCGATGGAAAAGGAAATGACGATGAAAAATGGAACAAAGTGTATGACCAATGGCGAATGCATGATGAAAGATGGAAAAAAAATGATGATGAAAGATGGTGATTGTATGGATATGAATGGCAAGATGAGTAAGAGTTCAATGATGAAAAAAGACTCCAAAAGCTCAATTGAAAAGAAAAGCGATAAAAAGGCAATGGCTATCACTTATACTTGTTCCATGCATCCGGAATTTACTATCGATAAGCAAGGTAAATGTCCGAAGTGTGGAATGGATTTAGTAGAGAAAAAATAAAATTAATTAGTAATAATTTTATACGGAATTATAATTTAATTTATCTGTTCTTAACACTTCAGCTTCTTTAAAAAAATCAGTTTCTTGGAAAGACTAATTAGGGATTTTTTAAAATCGCTAATTGAAAAAATTAATTCGAATTCAGATTAAATTACAAATACATTTCAACAACAAAAAAGCCGACTGTTAAGTCGGCTTTTTTGTTGTTGAATAAAATTAATTCTTATCGAATAATTCCATTCACTGTTATTTCTGTTCTTCTATTTAGTTGATGCATCTCTTCGGTACATGGTTCACCATCTCCACAATTATTCACCATTACAGATTCACCACTCCATGTTACTTTACCAATTTGTTTCGAGCTAATTCCTTGATCTAACAAGTATTTTTTAATAGCCTTTGATCTATTTTCTGAAAGTTTTTCATTGTATTCTTTAGTTGCGCGACTATCTGTATGTGAATTGATACTAACCTTTACGTCAGCATGTTCTTTTAAGAATGCTAATACTTCAATCATCGTTTTATTTGCATCATCACGAATGTTGTATTTGTCAAGATCATAATAAACAATTTTGTACCAGTTTTCATATGGATAAACATCTTTTGCTGGCGTTAACTCTACATTGTAGTTAAGGTCTTTTGGTGTTTGTCCAAGCTGTCCTTTAAGCATAATAATTTTCGGACGATACCCTGAACTAGAAATAACTAACTGTTCATCTTTTTCAGGAACTAATGCTTGTTTATATTGGCCTAATAAATCAGTGCTTCCAATTTCACGCCCAGTAATTTCATCTTTAATAATTGCACCAGGAATTGGTAATTTTGTATCTGCATCAATAACAGTAATACTAATTGCAAATGCCGAAGGCTTCCCTAATTCAATGCGTACAAATGGATCAATAGGAGTAATAGAAGAAGTAGCAAATTGTAAAGTTGTATCACCTAAACCTTCAGCTTGTCCTTTTATCGTATAATTTTTATCGAACTCGCCAGGAAAATCAAAACGACCATTCTCCATTGTTGTAAATGACAATGTATTATTATCAGATTTCAACTCAACTTTTGCATTTTTTATAGGTTGACCATTTTCTTTGTTTACGACAATTCCGCGGATACGAATAGATTTCTTCTTAAAGGTGTATAGGTCGTCATCAAAGCCTCTATTCGCTCTATTCGAACTTAGATACCCGATTTTATTTTTAACATCATAAACGAGACCGAAATCATCATCAGCAGAATTTAAGGGATACCCAACATTAACAGGAATCACATAATTACCACCAATTTCTCTTGAATAATAAACATCAAGTCCACCGATTCCTGGATGACCATCGGACGAAAAATAAATAGTTCCATCTTCCATTAATTCTGGGAATAATTCATTTCCTCTAGTATTAATTGTATCACCTAAATTTTGTGGTTTACCCCATCCTTTTCCTTCTTTGTTACACACCCATAAATCCATTCCGCCTTTGCCACCTGGCATATCTGACGCAAAGAAAAGTTTTTGTCCATCACTACTTAATGCTGGATGAGCACAATTATAATTGTCGTTATTGTATTGGAATGATTCAAGTGTTCCCCATTCATTACCACCAGTATTTTTTGTCTTGAAGATTTTTAGTTTAACAATTTTGTCGCTACTCTTATGAATTTTTCCACCTTCAATATTATTTCTTGTGATGTACATTTCATCTCCACTTTTATTAAAGCAAACAGGGCCATCATTTAATCGCGTGGCAATTTTTTCGGCAAAAAATTCTGGACTTCTAAATGAGTTCTCTTTTCCTCTGCAATAATAAAGTGCAAGAAACGGTTCGTTCGTCCATGCATGTGTGCGCTCAATCATTTCTGGCCGTTTGCGTGATGATGCGAAAACAATTCCATCCTGATAAAGTGAAGCACCGAAATCTGCATTAGTAGAATTGATATCAAGTTTAGTAATTGAATAATTCGATGAATCACTAAAGAAACTTTCATACATATCAATTGCTCTTACAAAGGCCTGACCTCTTCCATCAGTTTTATTGTCTAATACAAAATCTTCCATCCATTTGCGAGCTTGTGCATATTTGCCATTGTTCATTAATGATTGTCCGTAATAAAATTTGTAGATAGATGTTACTGCTGGCATCTGAACAGCTTTCGCATACCACACTTCTGCCAACAAGCGATTATTTGTTAAACGATAGCAATCTGCAAGACTAAAAACTGCATTTTGAATGGTGCTATCTTTCCGTAATGCTTTTGCATAGTATGGAATTGCTTTTGGATAAGCCATCTGTTTAAAAAAAAGATCACCTTTTTTTACTAATGCTTTCTGTGAGTAGGATGTCAAAAATCCAATGGATAATAATATGCAGAGCAATGACTTTTTCATTGTGTTTTTTATTTGAAAGTTCATTATTAGAAATAACGAGGTGTTACGATTTTATTTTTGTTAAAGGAGAAATCATACCCTAAAGTGATTTCATGTGTTCCTGAATTATAACGTTGCAAATCGGTGATGGTGTAATCATAAGAATATCCCATACGTAATTGTTTTGTTAGTTGAAATTGAACGATAGCAGCCCATGAGTCACCAGTACGATATGATCCACCAACCCATAATACTTCGTTGAATAAAACATGTGCACCAAGATCAGCTTCTAAAGGAGCGCCACTCACTACTTTCAACATCATGGTAGGTTTTACTTTTACATTTTCATTAACAGTAAAAACATAACCTCCCATTAAGTAATAATGCCAGTAATCCATTTTAACTTGATTCACACCTTTACCTGTTTTTGCGTCCACCGAATTTTGTAGGATACGAGGAATTGATAAGCCACCATAATATGTTTTGCTATTGTAGTAAAGCCCAAACCCTACATTGGGTACAGTTAATTTTGGTGTTCCTAAAAATGAATTGTCAAATTGATCTTGTGTTTTCACATCTTCTAGTTGTTCCACATGATTAATTATTCCAGCTTGTAATCCCATCGAAAATGTTCCTGATTTCATTGGAACACGATATGCGTAATTTGCAAATATGCCAAGATCTTTGGTAACGCCAATTTGTTCGTTAAGTATAGTTAGACCTACACCAATTTTTTCGTTTCGTAATGGTGTATGGCCACTAAATGTTTGGGTTTTTGGAGCACCTTCGATACCTACCCATTGGTTACGGTACAATCCAGTTAATGCAGCATGTTCTCGAGATCCAGCATAAGCAGGATTAATAAACATTTCATTATACATGTACTGTGTGAACTGTGGTTCAAATTGAGCTTGAGCTTGAAAGCAAATCACAATTAATGAGACAGCCAAGAATATTTTCTTGTCGGCAAATAGTTTTAACCTGTTCATGGTTTTGTATAAGATTATTGTATTCATTTTTTTGTTTGTGTAATTAAAAGCAATCTAGCGACGAATCACTACGAAGCCATTGATTGGTTTTTGTTCGTTGTTTAAATCTAAGATGAAATAATATGTTCCGTTTGGTAATTCTTCGCCAAACAAAGCACCGCCAACATTAGAACTCCCGTTCCATTTATTATCATAGTCATGTTGTTTGTAAATTAAATTACCCCATCTATTATAAATAAATATTGAATTTCCAGGATAATTATTTATTCCATCGATAACAAAATAATCGTTCGTGCCATCGCCATTAGGTGAAAACCCATTTGGAATATCGAGCGTATCACATCCTAATGTTACTGTTACGGCTGCTGTAGCTTTACATCCATATTGATCTTTTACAGTAACAATATATTCCGTTGTTTTCTCTGGACTAGCAGTTGGGTTTGAAATATTTGAAAAATTTAATCCTAATGCTGGCGACCATTGATAATCGATACCACC
>JAYVOC010000058.1:0-15548 GCA_043758125.1 Bacteroidota bacterium
AAATTTAATCAATATTTCGGCGGACGATAAAGTGAAGGCCTTTATTTGTGTTAAAAACCTTAATGACGAAGAATACCTCAACAATAACTTCATTATTCTTTGTACTAAAAAAGGAACTATCAAAAAGACACAACTTGAAGCTTATTCTAGGCCACGTCAAAATGGCATCAACGCTATTACCGTTAATGAAGGTGATGAGTTAATTGAAGCAAAATTAACTAACGGAACCAATGAAATTCTATTAGCTGTTAAATCGGGTAGAGCAATTCGCTTTAACGAAAGCACTGTTCGACCTATGGGAAGAAATGCTTCAGGTGTAAGAGGTGTGAATCTTGATAATGAGACGGATGAATTAATTGGAATGGTATGTATTCAAGATCCTGCTAAAGAAACAATACTTGTGGTTTCTGAAAAGGGATTTGGAAAGCGTACTGATTTAGAAGATTATCGAGTAACGAATAGAGGTGGAAAAGGAGTGAAGACACTTCAGGTTACCGATAAAACCGGACAATTAGTCGCAATTAAATCAGTAGTAGATGGTGATGATTTGATGATCATAACCAAAAACGGAATCACCATACGTATGCAAGTTGATGAACTTCGCGTTATGGGACGAGCAACTCAAGGTGTGAAGGTAATTCGATTGAAAGACGATGATGAAATTGGATCAGTAGCTAAAGTGGAGGAAAGTGTAATTCAATCGTTAATTCTTGATAATCCAGATTTAGTTAATACCGATATTATTACTGATGAAATAATATCTTCTGATGATATTGTAACGAATTCTTTAGATGAAACTCCGAATACAACTGGGGAAACGCCTAAAAATCCTGAAGAAGAATCAACAGATAACGATGATCAACCTAATTCATAAAATATTGAATATGAGAAAATTATTGATATTACTTGTAGTAACATTTTCACTAACAGCCCAAGCTCAAAAGATGGCTGTTCAAACTGCTTATAATTATCTTAAGTATGAAGATTATGATAAAGCTAAGGAGGCTATTGACGGTGCAAGCTTAAATGAAGGAACCATGTCATCACCAAAGACTTGGTATTATAGGGGATTGATATATCAAGGATTATTCGAAAGCAAAAACGCTAAATTCGATGCTATTAAGCCTGGATCTTTGCAAGAAGGATATAAATCATTCTCAAAAGCTTATGATCTTGATACTAAGAAAGAATATCAAGAAGATATCCTAAAGCGATTCGATTTTATCAGCGCTACGCTATTGAACAAAGGTGTTGATGAGTACGTAGCAAAAAGCTATGAACAGTCGTTAGGTGATTTCGAAACTACCCTTGAGATTCAAAATAAATACTTTGCAAGAATCGATACTTCAGCATTGTACAATGCAGCCTTAGCATCTGATAAGATGGGTAATAATGTTAAAGCTAAGAAATACTATAATGACTTGATCAAAATGAATTATGGTGGAGCTAAAACTTTTGATTTTTTGACTAATATTTATTTGAATGAAAAAGACACAGCGAATGCGCTATTGACAATTAACGCTGGGAGACAAAAGTATCCAGACGATAATAATTTGATAATTAAAGGTTTAAATATTTACTTATCGTCTGGCAAAGATAACGAGGCATTAGAGCAATTGGATGCAGCAATTGCAAAAGATCCTAAAAATGCTAATTTATATTTTGCCAAAGGAACATTGAAAGATAAGCTTGGAAAAACTGCTGAAGCTGTAGTTTTATACAAGAGTGCAATAGAAAACAAACCAGATTATTTTGATGCTTATTACAATCTTGGAGCTATGTATTTTAACGAAGCAGCTGAGTTAGCGAACAAAGCTAATAGCATTCCAAACAGTAAAATTGCTGAGTTTGATTTAGCTAAGAAAGCCTATGAAAATAAGTTTAAAGAAGCGCAACCATATTTAGAAAAAGCACATCTATTGAATCCATCTGATATCCCTACGATGTCGTCTTTAAGACAACTTTACGCACGAATAGGTGACCTTGTTAAGGCGAGTGCTATGAAGGTAGAAATGGACGCTAAGAAATAAGTTTAACTAAAAGCGAGGGGTAACACCCTCATTTTTAGTTAAATACTACTTAACATAATGTTAATTATAAAGCATTTGTTTCATGCTTTTAAGTAGCATTTCAACACGCTGTTATAATTCACGCTATGTTAAGTAGCCGCACAAACGGGAGAAATCATCGATTAAATAGCATTTCATTTTTTACTGAAACATTTTAATTAAAATACTATCTGCGTTTCAGTAAAAAATGAAACTGCTAAAAACTTATTGATACCTGCAATTTGTAACCGTTGTCACTGTTACTGTTTTTTTAACTCCATTTACAAATATTGTTATAGTCTCTGTTTTTGTTCCTCTTGCATGTTTAATATTAGAGGTTCCACATTCTTCAAATTCTGTTTTGGTTGCAGGCTGACCGTTAGATGGAGTTGTAATTGATTCACAATCCGCACACACTTTACAGCTCTGAATAAGAAATACTGTTGCAGCAATAAGTAAACTTTTTTTCATTGATTGGTTTTTAATTACCTGTACTCCTTCAGGTTGGTTCAAAAAGTCGGCGCGGAGCAACCTATCCGTTAACCACGTCCGGCCAGAACGTAGATACAGAAACAGGGAGTCCACGCCGATACCGGTGTGACTTTCACTGTTCCCCGTATAATTGCTATTAATCTGGCCGGATTGGTTAGCTAAACAGGATCGCCTTATGTTTTAATTAGTACAAATCTAGTGATATCATGTTAATTTTTCTATTTTAGTAGCGTCGGTAGCCCCGATGTGCTTTTATGGAAGAAGTACGGCTAAAGAGATAAAAAATGAGGGAAACTGCTTGAACAGCATCCCTCGGATAAATCTTAGCAACAAGAATAATTTTCTCACAATTATTTAATCCCTTGTTGCTATGAAGAAACGCCCACAGCGTCGCTCTAAGCCTGTTAAGATTTTTTCTTTAACTGATCTAATTAAGCTTTTAGCTTCATTTATCAATCTAGTATCTGCCATAATAAAACTATTTCATTAGTAATTCTCCCTGAATTTTATTTAACGCTGTTAGAATGTTCCCGGTCTGCTTCGCATCCCTTCTCATTCCCAGCGTAACGGATCAGCCCAGCCCGTAAAACAGCGTCTTGAATGCTTCGCATTCTCTTAATCCGCTTGGTTTTACGGGCTGGGCTGATCCTATAAATAAAATTATATAACGTAGTTACATTATAAACCATTTGTTTCATGCTTTATCGGAGCATCTCAACAGGGTAATTATAATTAAGATTATGTGTAAGCCGCTATACAAACGCTGAGGGGAAATTAGTTGTAATGGCTTTCTATTTCATTCTTCACGAACTTACCTAAAATACGGGCGTTCGTTATGAAATTGAAATGCTAAGTCAGTTTTCTTGGCTCCTTAAAAATCCTTTCTGCTTAATTCAATAACCTCATGCTCCATTCCTAAACTATTCTCAATAGTTTTTGGGATGAAGCATGAAGAGAAAATAATTGCAGAAATAGGTTAATAATTTATTAAGCTATTTCAACTAATTTTTCGGGTGGCAACATTGCATAATCTTTCTTTTTTACAATGAAGATATGCTCGCGATCGATAGTGAAGTATCCAAAATCGTAGCAGAAAAAATAGGTAACTTCCTTTTTCGTTGTTAAAGAACTTGTATAAAATAAAAAATTAAATCCTTTTTCAGCGATCTTTACTTTTGAAACTTTGCCAGCTTTATCGGTAAGGAATTCTTCTAGTAATCGCCTATTCTTACGTAACACATTATTTACATTTCGAACAAGGTTGTTGCAATCACTATTTAAGCGATTGTTGTGTGAATTTCTGCACATGTCACAGCAGAATTTTTTGTCGGACCTTCCTTGGATAGGATCACCACACTCGTAGCATAATTTTTCCATTTTTTAATTTGTTTTTTTAAAAGGTTGTAGCTCATTTTCATTCGCCCCTGAAAACCCACCGTGAAAGATTCACAAAAAGTGCAGCAATTTTCAGGAATTTTTTAATCTTTAAGTATGTCAAAAATACAATCTTATTTTAAAACCTAACTCTTACTTTTTTGATTTTATTAACATTTTTTTGAACCGATTTAAGTGTAACTAATTTATAGATATCCATTTACAAACGACTATATTCGAATATAAGTGCTTATTTACCGACTAGCGCCAATGTTGCACTTCATCTTTGCCAAAGAAATTTATACTCAACAGATTTAACCAAACAATTCAAACCTGTTAAAAACATTCAAAAAAAATGAAAACACTACGTAACAAAGTGAACTTAATCGGCAACCTAGGAATGACTCCTGAAATTAAGAGTCTTGATGGTGGTCAGAAATTAGCAAAGGTGTCGATTGCTACAAACGAGACATACAAAAACAACAAAGGCGAAAAGGTAACTGAAACGCAATGGCATAATTTAATTGCCTGGGGAAAGGTTGCTGAAGTATTGGAGAAATATACGAAAGTAGGATCCAAAGTAGCAGTAGAAGGCAAATTAGTGAATCGTCAGTATACTGATAAGGCAGGACAGAAACGACAAACCACCGAAGTTCAATTAAGTGAAGTGATGGTATTAAGCGGAATTGGAAAAGACGTTTCAGAATAATTTCCAGAATACTGAAGTAAAAAATGAAAGGACAATTTGAATAGTAGAAAATAAAATTCATTCATTTTTATCCAAGTACATAAATGAAATCTGATAGAGAATAAATTTCGAAAATATCAAATCTGCGATGCATCATTTAAATATGATTTTCGAGTGCAGAGAGAAAATGTGATGAGGAGAAAATTACAATTTGGCATCGAAAAAAGTTCCGAGGAAATAATTCTTCGGAACTCAGGTTTGGTATCTAATTCAAATCGAAATAACCAGTTTAAAGTTGAGTCACGAGATTGTTGAAACACTCATTTAAATTTGATTTGGAATGGTGGTTGATTGTATTTTTTTCCTATTTGACTGATGGATTTTTTTTCATTAGATCAATAATTATTTCAGCTGCTTTTAGCGAAGCTCCCTTCCCTCCTAGTTTTTGTTTTAAGTTTTGATAATCCTCGATTAATGTATCACGAGTTATAGGATTTAACAATTTGTTTAATTCCGTCACTAAATTGGAAGGTGTAAGTTCTTCTTGAATAAGCTCTTTAACAACTTCTCGATCCATTACTAGGTTTACCAATGAAATAAACTTAATTTTTACCATTTTTTTTGCAATTTGGTAGGAGATTGAATTGCCTTTATAGCAAACTACTTCTGGAATTTCGAATAAGGCTGTTTCTAAAGTTGCTGTCCCTGATGTTACTAAAGCAGCATAGGATTCGGATAATAATGCGTAAGTCCCTCCTTCTATAATTTTAATTTTACTTCCATTTAAAAAACTTTCGTAATAAGATAGAGGAATTGAAGGTGCAGCAGCAATTACATATTGATAATCTTTAAATTCAGGATACGTTTCTAACATGAGCGGTAACATAGATGATATCTCTTGCTTTCTACTTCCTGGTAATAAAGCAATGATTGGGGCTTCCGTTAATCCGTTCTTTTGTCGCCAATTTTTTGGGGCAACCAAATCATGTTCGAGTGCGTCAAGTAGTGGATGACCAACAAAATCAACATCGTAATCAAACTTGGCATAAAACGCTTTTTCAAATGGGAGAATCACAAGCATTTTATCGACTACCTTTTTAATTTTATGAACCCTAGACTGTTTCCACGCCCATATTTGAGGTGAAATATAGTAGATTACTTTAAAATTATTTTCATTTGCGAATTCTGCGATACGTAGATTGAATCCTGGGTAATCTATTAAAATTACAGCATCAGGTTTCCAACTAAGAATATCTTTTTTACAAAACTTCAAATTTTTTATAATGGTATTTAGGTTGAGAATTACCTCTAAGAAACCCATGAATGCAAGCTCTCGATAATGTTTAACAATTTCGGCTCCCTGAGTTTGCATAAGATCACCACCCCAACATCTAAAATCAGCAGAGGGATCATTCGCTTTTAGCGCTTTAATGAGATTCGAGCCGTGCAAATCGCCAGAAGCTTCTCCTGCAATAATGTAATATTTCATTATAAAACTTTAAAGTAAACAACTACAAACGCATAAAGAAAAGTAGCAAATATTACACCTTTAGCTGAACGATCTAATTCAAATTTATAAAAGGCGAAAAAAATAACAAGATTTAAAATTACTCCTAAACTTAAAACAGATATTGCTAAGTTATTTTTTATTACATGCTTTACAAATCCGTTAAAACCCATGTAACCAAAAAACAATAAAAAATAAAGATAGAAGCCAAATAATGGAGCAATTATTCCAGAAAGAAGGCCAGTAATAAGGGAATCTTTTTTCATTAAATTAAATTGATAAAATGATATTTTGTTGCATAGATAAATACGAGAAATGATAAAAAAAGTATAAGAAAAAAGCCTTTAGCAATTTCCAAACGATCCCATTTCACAATCATGAATCGAAATAAAATTACGTTAATTATTAATAAGAGGCACTCAATTCTAGGATGCTTTAAATAGACAATATATTCCGAAAAATTCATTGATAGGATGCTATAAACATATAGGATACCACAACAAATTAAAAAGGATAATAATCCGAGTAATACGCCACTCATGAGCGTATCTTTTTTCAATAAATTAATCATTCCAATCTATCGTATTTAGATGTGGGATTGCTTGATGCGCAGTAAAATCAAACTGCACTGGAACTACAGAAACATATCCATTTGCCAAAGCCCATTCATCTGTATCCTGACCAGAATCGAGATTGACAAATTTACCTGTTAGCCAATAATATTTTCTTTTGTATGGATCGCTTCTTTCATCAAATTCTTCTTGCCATTTTGCATGTGCTTGCCGACAAATTTTGATTCCTTTAATTTTTGATAATTTCAACTTAGGAATATTCACATTTAATAAGCTGTATTCTGGCAAACCAATTTTTAAAATATTTTTTACAATCTTTTCGATGAAAAATCTTGCAGCAGTAAAATCGGCATCTAAACTAAAATCTAACAAGCTAAATCCAATTGATGGAATCCCTTCAATTGCGCCTTCCATAGCAGCAGACATAGTTCCAGAATAGATTACATTAATGGAGGAATTAGATCCATGATTTACTCCTGAAACACATAAGTCTGGTTTACGTTTCAATATTTTATTTACAGCTAATTTCACACAATCCACAGGAGTTCCTGAACATTGCCATGATTCGATTCCTTCAAAAACATTTACTTTATCAAGGCGCAAAGGTTTATTTATTGTGATTGCATGTCCCATTGCTGATTGCGGACTGTCAGGTGCAACAACAATTACTTCAGCAAATTTCTTCATTACTTCCGCTAAATTTCTTAATCCTGGAGCGGTAATTCCATCATCGTTTGTAACTAAAATTATTGGCTTGCGTGAAGGTTTCTTCGTAAGATTTTTTTTCGCTGTTTTTTTACTTGTAGATTTCATTTTATGATTTAAATGGATTGCAAAAGTAAAGGATTAACAAAGCTAAAATTGAAATAGTATGCGAGTTATACCTGGTTTAAGTAATTACCTAATACACATTATGTATTATACATAAAAAGAGGTTGCTAACAAGCAACCTCTTTTTTACCTACTTAACATTATGCCTATTACATAATATTAATTTCCATCGTTTTTGGTCTTACTGGCTCTTCTTTAGGAAGAACAACCAACATGATCCCATTTTCATAGTTTGCAGTAATTTTTTCTACAGCAATCGTTTCTGGAAGATTAAAACTTCGTTTAAAATTTTCAAAGTGAAATTCTGTACGATTATTCTTTATAGAACTTTCATTTGCTTCCTTTTTTACTTCGGCCGATATAGTAAGAACATTTTCTTGCATGTTAATTTTAAAATCTTCTTTCTTTAGTCCGGGCGCAGCCATTTGGAGTGAGTACTCTTTTTCGTTTTCGATGATATTAACTGCTGGTGTTGTCCATCTACGAAAATCATTAGTAATTACATTGTCGAATAGATCACCAAACAAATCATTGATTGATGGATAAGCGGTACGATTCCTAGAATCCTGCGCTTCTTTTTGCCATTTAATAAAGGTCATAATTTTTTTTGTTTAATTTGAAAATGCTATTTCAAACTACAGACCAATTCAAATATGGTCGAAAAATCCAAATAATAAACGCCAATTAGTCTGAAATGTTTTAATTGCAAGACAAATTGGCGCAATGTGAAAGATTACCTTGCTTTATTAACAAGCATTGGTACAAATCTGAATTTATCCAATTCAATTATTTCATGCTCACCATTTGCTTTTTTCAAAACGATCGTCATAATTTGTTCAGCTAATAACGGTCCTACTGGAATTACCATCATTCCACCAGTTTTGAGTTGGTCGATAAGTGCTTTTGGAATTTCAGGAGCACCGCAAGTGACTAAAATTTTATCGAAAGGTGCATAAGCTGATATGCCTTTAAATCCATCACCATAAAAACATTTTACATTATGATAATTCAATTCTGACAAAAGTTTTTTAGTAATCTCGTAGAGTGGCTTATGACGTTCAATAGAAAATACTTTTGCACCTGTTTCAGCTAAAACGGCTGATTGATAACCACTCCCTGTACCAATTTCTAATATTTTTTCTCCACGCTTTGGTTCAAGCAATTGAGTTTGATAAGCAACGGTAAATGGTTGGGATATAGTTTGATCACAATCAATGGGGAAGGCTCTATCAAGATATGCCATTTCTAAAAATGCATTGTCTAAAAATGAATGACGTGGAATATTTCCGATTGCACTTAAAACCGTTGCGCTTGTAATTCCTTTCGTTTTAAGTTCTTCAACTAATTTACGACGTAATCCTTGATGGCGAAATGTATCCTGAAGCATAGAATACAAAATTATAAATTGATTGTTGGGATAATTATGTTGGTTAATAGTTTTACAAGATCTTTATTAACAAGGAAGGCCATTGTAAAAACCTGTATTTTTGCACAAAATTTCGTATGTTAAAGATTGCTGTTTTAGGAGCCGGTCACCTTGGCAAGATTCATCTTCGCCTAATTCAGGAGATTCCGGATTATTTATTAGTTGGTTTTTATGATCCTGATCCTGCAACAGCTGCGGCCGTAGTTGAGTCTATGGGGATTAAACACTATCCTTCATTAGAATTGCTTATGCAAGAAGTTGATGTTGTTGATATTGTGACTCCTACAGTAAATCATTACGAATGTGCCGTAAAAGCATTACGTTTATCGAAACACGTTTTCATTGAAAAACCTCTTGCTAACACATTAGTAGAAGCGAAAGAAATGATGGAACTAGCGAAAGAAGCGAACGTAAAAGTTCAAGTTGGACATGTTGAGCGTTTTAATCCTGCATTTAAAGCTGCGGTTTCTTATATCAAACAACCAATGTTTATTGAAACACATCGCTTAGCGCAATTTAATCCTAGAGGTACTGATGTTTCCGTTGTTTTGGATTTAATGATTCATGATATAGATATTGTTTTAAGTACAGTAAAATCGGCTATTAAGAAAATTAGCACGAGCGGTGTAGCGGTTGTGAGTGATACTCCAGATATTGCAAATGCACGAATTGAATTTGACAATGGTTGTGTTGCTAATCTTACTGCGAGTAGAATTTCATTAAAGAACATGCGTAAGACAAGATTCTTTCAAAAGGATGCTTATATATCTGTTGATTTTCTTGAAAAATCGAGTGAAGTTGTTCGATTAAAAGAAATTACCAATGACGCCAATGTTGATCCATTAGCATTAATTATAGAATTAGGTGAAGGGAAAGGAACGAAACAAATTTATTTTGAGAATCCGAAAGTTGAACCTGGAAATGCAATTAAGGATGAGTTAATATCGTTTGCTAAATCAATAATTAATAATACAACACCAGAGGTTTCTATTGAAGATGGTTATCATGCGTTACAAATTGCACATCAGATTGCTGACAAACTGAAATTAATTCCTGCTAAAGTTTCTTAATACTAATCATCAAATGCTAGATAAACAGATGAAACTTCACCGTTTAATAAATGCAATTATTGTTATTTTATTTTTTATAATTTCTGGATGTAATATTATTAATCCTGCAGAAAAAATTCCATCTTTTATTGAAATTAAAGCAATGAATGTTGTTCCTAATGCTACTTTTGGATCCAATTCAAGTAAGATTAAAGATGTTTGGGCTTATGCTGATGGGCAGTTTATTGGAGCTTTTGAATTACCAGCAAAATTTCCAGTACTTTTAAGTGGGACTCATGAATTTACTTTTGGTGCCGGTATTTATAACAATGGAATATCATCTACGAGAACAAAGTATCCCTTTTATATTTTTGACAAGAAAACTTTAAATTTAGTTGCTGATCAAACAATTTCGATTGATACTATTAGTGTTTCTTATTTTCCCGTAGGGTTAACAATTATTGATGATGATTTTGAAAGTAGTAGTTTTAGTTTAGATACTTTAAATACTAGTTTAGCTGCATTGGCTTTTGATACGACTAATGCTTTCGAAGGAAAAAAATGTTTGAAAATGCAAGTTGGGACAATCGATAGCGTTCTTGAATGTAGAACAAATGGTGCTCCAATTACAGTTGTTAAAGGCTCTAACGTATATGTTGAATTAAATTACAAGGCAGATCAACAATTTTATATTGGTATAACGTCAAGTTTACTATCTTCTTCCAAGGCTGTATTACTACAAATAAATCCTTCCGCAACATGGAATAAAATTTATGTTGATATTAGTCAAGCAGTTCTTGATTATAACGTGACAGCAACTGGATTTCAAATTTATTTTTTGTTACAAAAACAGGTTGGAGTTAGTCAGAACACCGTATATCTTGATAACCTGAAATTGGTTCACAATTAATTTAATGAACAAACCACTTCAGACTTTTAAATATGTGTTGTCCGACTTGCTTGCAGCGATGTTAGCATGGGGATTCTTTTATCTATTTCGTAAATATGATATTGAATCGGCTTTATATGGATATAAGATCCCATTTATTCCTGATAAAAATTTTTATATTGGGATATCTGTTTTGCCATTGGCATGGATAGCTATTTATGCATTAGCTGGAACTTATAATGATATTTATAGAAAATCTCGATTAAGAGAATTCGCACAAACTTTTTATGTTTCCTTAATTGGAGTATTGATTATTTTCTTCACTTTATTGCTAGATGATGTGATTGTATCATACCGCAGTTATTATAGTATTTTTCTGGCTTTATTCATATTGCATTTTGGCTTTACCGCGATTTTTAGGTTTATGATTACTACTTATACTTCAAGAAAAATTAAGGGAAGAAAAATTGGATTTAATACTATTATCATCGGGAGTAATCAAAGAGCATTTAATTTATTTAATGAGTTAGAATCTGAAAGTGTTAGTCAGGGTTATAAGTTTATTGGTTTTGTGCATGTAGATAGTAATAATGGAAAATATTTTAAGGATTCATTGACACATCTTAATGGTTTAGAAGATCTATCTGTGATCATTGAAAAGTATAAAATTGAAGAAGTAATTATTGCTGTTGAATCTTCCGAGCATGACTTCATTGGAAGAATTATTAATGATTTGGAAGACAAAGATGTCATTGTTAAAATCATGCCTGATATGTATGATATTTTATCTGGAAGTGTTAAGATGACTTCTATTTTTGGTTCACCATTAATAATTATAAATCCGATGTTAATGCCTGTTTGGCAACAATCATTAAAACGAATATTTGATTTAGTTGTATCCATTTTTTTCTTACTGTTATTATCGCCAGTTTTTCTTGTTACAGCATTAGTAATTAAATTTACTTCTAAGGGTCCAATATTTTTTGCACAAGAAAGAATAGGACTGCATGGTAATCCATTCACGATTTTTAAATTCAGGTCTATGTTTGTTGGAGCAGAAAACGGACAACCTATGTTATCTAGTTCTCATGACAACCGCATTACACCAGTAGGAAAGTTCATGCGTAAAATTCGATTAGATGAAATCCCACAATTCTATAATGTTTTTATTGGCGACATGTCCTTAGTAGGACCACGTCCGGAGCGACAATTTTTTATAGATCAAATTATGATTTTAGCTCCCCATTATCGTCATTTGCACAAAGTACGACCTGGTATTACTAGTTGGGGTCAAGTAAAATATGGCTATGCTGAAAATGTTGATGAGATGATTCATCGATTAAAATATGACATCATCTATATTGAAAACATGTCGATTGCTTTAGATTTTAAAATATTATTTTACACAATAAGAACAATTATTGAACGTAGTGGAAAATAATATTTAATTAACACAATTAAAAATTTTTAATGGTGTATTGATGGATTCGAAGACACCTTTTATATGTTTTTCTTGAGTGTCAGTAATAAAGATTTGACCAAAAGTATCTTGATTCACTAATTCCATTAATCGTGTTATTCGATTTAAATCGAGTTTATCAAAAATATCATCTAAAAGAAGTATAGGTTTAACACCTTTTGTTTGACGCATTAAATCGAATTGAGCAAGTTTAATTGCAAGTACAAATGATTTTTGTTGCCCTTGAGATCCAATTCTTTTTACTGGATAATTATTCAATAATAATTCGAGATCATCTTTATGAGTCCCAGAAGTCGTATATTGAAGTATTCGGTCTCGATGCGCATTTTTTTCTAATAATGCACCAAGACTATCATTGTGCAATTGACTATCATATCGAACACTAACGGATTCTTTTTCCTGAGTCAGAAATGCATAAAATTTATTGACTAGCGGAATAAATCTTTCGATAAATTGTTGCCGTGCTTCATAGATTTTCGCAGCATAATGTGCTAAACGTTCATCCCAAATTTGTAACAACGAAATGTCATCAATACCTGTTTTAGCAGCTTGCTTTAAAAAGGCATTCCGTTGTTGTAATGCTCGATTATAATTCATCAAGTTGTCGAGATAAGGATGGTCATATTGACAAATGATACTATCCATAAGCTTTCGTCGATCTTCACTTCCTCCTATAATGAGTTCTTGATCGACAGGAGCTACTATTACTATTGGAAGTAAACCAATATGTTCACCAAGCTTTTGGTACTCTTTCAAATTTCGTTTAAGAATTTTCTTTTGTCCAGATTTTAATCCTACAAAAATCTCTTCAGTACGATCATCCAATTTAAATACACCATTGATTGAAAAGAAAGCTTCACCATGACGGATACTTACATTATCGGCAGATTGAAAATAGCTTTTGGAGAGGCATAAATAATGAATAGCATCAAGGATATTCGTTTTACCACTACCATTTAATCCAGTAAGAGCGTTGACCTGAGCGCTAAATTCAAATTCAGCTTCAGGATAATTTTTAAAATTAAATAGCGTTAACTTTTGCAAATACATTCATTACAAAAGTAAACTATTCACTTTATTAAAAGCCTAAAATTTTGGCAGGTATATTAATAGCAGATAAGTTTACCTTTGCATTATGGATTAAATATTTCATTAGCATCCAGATCAGGAACTAAAAATACAAACTATGTACACATCCTTCAAAGTTGCAAAATCAATCATTTTTATGTTATTGTTTTTGTGGAGTTTTAAAAGTTTTTCTCAGGAGCCAATTTGGTTAAATAATTCAGATATAAAGGAAGTAAAGCTTTATCAAACAGGAGCTATGGTTTCACGAACAGGAAAGGCTCAAGTTAATTCAGGATTGCAAGAAGTTGTTTTTGATGGGCTTTCGCCATACATCAACCCAGAAAGTATCACTTTAAAAGGATTTGGAGATGCCATTATTTTAAATGTTTCTTTTCAACAAAATTATTTGATGGACAGAAAGAAATCGAAGGAAGTTACTTCGCTCGAAGATTTGCTCGATTCGATGACTTTCAAATCGCAACAAATATTAAATAGGATTTCAACACTTAATGAATTACAAATAGTACTTCAAGCGAATAAATCAATTGGTGGAGCAACAAATGGAGTATTAGCAGATGAACTTGAATTGGTTATTGAGTATTATAATAAAAAGTCAAATGCTATTAAAGATGATATATTAGAAAACAATCTAAAATCAAAAAAACTTAATGAGCAAATTGAAAAAATCAAGCAACAGCTTTCGCAATTAAATATTAAAAAAAATCAACCTGTTGGAAATATTATTGTAAGCATAGATGCCAAAACAAAAGGTAATGTGAATTTTGATTTAAGTTATGTTATAGGAAGTAATGCAAGCTGGTATTCATTTTATGATTTACGAGCGAAGGATATAAATAGTCCAATTGAATTAGTTTGTAAAGCAAAAGTGAATCAAAATACTGGTGAAGATTGGAAAAATGTTAAATTGAAATTAAATACGGGAAATCCTTCAGAAGGTGTTATTAAACCAGAATTATATCCTTGGTATTTAAATTTGTTTGTTGATCGTCCAATATTGTATAGAGATGCAACAATGTCAGTCCCAATGATGAATGGTGCTGCAATGGATTCAAATAAGGAAATGAAAGCAGCAAAGATGGAATCAGTGCAAGTGCAGGTCAATCAAAATCAGTTGTCGAGTGATTTTGAAATCATGAACCCCTACTCTATTCCTTCTGATGGAAAAGAATATCAGGTTGACATTCAAAAATATGAATTGAAAGCTAACTATATTTACGAGGCTACTCCGAAATTAGATGCTGATGCATTTTTAACAGCGAAAATTACTAATTGGGAAGATTTAAGTTTAACAGCTGGATCGGCAAATGTATATTTTGATGGAGCTTATGTTGGTGCAACATATTTCAATCCTTCACAAACAGGAGATACGTTAACAGTTTCTTTAGGAAGAGATAAAAAGATTACTATTAAGAGAGAAAAACTTAAAGATTTAAGTGGATCAAAATTATTTGGCAGTAATAGAGAGCGTTCTTTTACTTATGCAATATCTGTTAAAAACGGGAAGACTGCACCTTTAAATATTACTATTCTCGATCAAGTACCAGTATCCAATGCTAAAGAAATTGAAGTAAAGATGGGAGATAACTCTGGAGCAGATTATAATTCAGAAACTGGAATCGTTAAATGGAATTTAATTATTCAACCTAGCGAAACACAAAAGAAAAACCTATCCTTTTCAGTGAAATATCCAAAAGATAAACAAGTAGTCGGTTTGTAAATAAATAAAATTACACCCTG
This sequence comes from Bacteroidota bacterium, assembly GCA_043758125.1. Classification (GTDB taxonomy): domain Bacteria; phylum Bacteroidota; class Bacteroidia; order AKYH767-A; family OLB10; genus JANXSD01. Next base: position 15,183 of record JAYVOC010000058.1, read on the forward strand.
TTGCATTAACTTTTTATGGCTACAGGGTGTAATTTATTGGATCAATAAAACAAGAACTTTTAATGAGTGGTACAACGATTCCATCAAGTTGAATAAGGTCAACTTTTACTCTTTGTCCCTTTTTATAATTGTCCATTATAATTCTGGAGCCATCTGGAGAAAGATATCCTTTTATTGGCTCACCTGATTTTTCATATTGAAGATGTTCAATTGCTTTAACTGGTTTCTCAAGTTGAAATTGATACTGACGTAATCCAGCAGGAATAAAAAGTGTATCCTTTTTCAAACTTTGTGCAGAAAGTGAATTGCTAAGTATAAATAAAAGAATAATAATTTTGAAATATTTCATAGCTCATTAAATTAGAC
>JAYVOC010000059.1:0-3072 GCA_043758125.1 Bacteroidota bacterium
CCGACTTTATTTACCCAATGAAGAGGAATTGAAGCAATTGATAGAATTCGATAGAACTAGATTTGATTTAGATCATGAATAGCATTTTATTGATTGGTATACAAAAAATTATAAAAGAATAATTTTTCGTTTTAAATTATAAAAAACCCTACAAATCATAGTAATCCTTTATTCCGATAGCTATCGGAAGAGTTCAATACAATTTTAATCCTGCAAGTCATAGTAATCTATTAAATCGTGTTCAAGACCAAGAAATCTTAAACGATTCTATTAATTTTTACATCCTTATTAATCTCTAAATTTTCTACATCTATTCCCTCTAGTAAAACTAATCCGGGTGTTTTTCCTTCACTAATAGATCCAAAAGTATTTTCAATTCCTAAAAATGTAGCACCATTTATTGTTGCCCATTTTATTAGACGATCAAATGGAATTTTAGGATACGTTTGTTGAATGGTTCTCAACTCATCAATAATATTTAAACTATGATTTGAAGCAAGACTATCAGTGCCAATTGCAACTTTTAATTGATCATTATTAAACAGGTTTAAATTAGGTAAATGATTTGTGATATATTGATTTGCATTCGGACATAAACACCAATAAATATTCTCATGTTGTGTTGTTGCCCAAGCAATTTCTTCTTCGTTTGTGTAAGTATTATGCACCAATAATAAATTATTACTCGCTACTAATTTTGGTAATGTTCTTTGTAATGGAGTAGATTCAGGTGTTGCTTTAAAGAGTGAATAATCTAAACCGAGGCTACTAAATAATTTTGCAAATGGACCTGTTTTATCTGAGCAGAATTGATATTCATCCATACTTTCTTCCATGTGAATACTTACTGGAGAATTATTTTTATATTCAGTACTCAGTAATTCGAATAGCCAATCGGAAACTGAATAGGGCGCATGCGGAACTAAACTCGACGAATGGTTTTTAATGGATGAAAATTTTTCCGTAAGCATCTTTGCTTTAAGTATTATTTCTTCTGCTTTCGTTGGATTAAATCCCATAACTTCTACGAAAGTATGATAATGTAATCGTGAATTTGTTTTCACTTCAAATGAACTTTCAAAATTAGAAATATCACCCACGGCAACAATTCCATTTTGTAACATTTCGCTTTCTGCTGTTTGCATAGCAGCAAATTGTTCTTCTTCAGAAAAAGTAATGCGTTGTGCAAATAAACTTCGTATGAATTCACTCATGCCTTGCCTTTCAGCTATACATCCACGTAAGTGAGAAAGCTCTAAATGACAATGCGTATTAATAAAACCAGGAACAATTATCCCATTAAAAATTTCTGCATTCTCAGGAATCGCACTTTCGTTAATACTAATAATTTTTCCATCATGATCACATTCAATCCATCCATTTTTTATTGCTGGACGATCACCAGTGAAAATTAAATCGGCGGAAAATATTCGGTTCATTTTATGGGAATTACGGTTCAAAATTAGCAGAATCATTTTTAAGGAACGATTCTGAGTATGAAATTTAGAATATTAATGCATTTAAGCAGCTCTAAGAATGATATTATGGTTCATAATCGGCTTTGGGGTCGTATCTTTGCCGAATCATGCAAAAGCCCAATCTACGCCATCTCGACGCTGAAAATTTAAAGGAATTTTTTATCAGTAAAGGTGAAAAGCCATTCCGCGCAAAGCAAGTACAAGAGTGGATTTGGGAAAAAGCAGCGCGCTCTTTTGAGGATATGACCAACCTCTCGAAAGAAACAAGAACATTGCTCGAGGAGAATTTTGTGTTGGATCCGATCACCATCGATAGTCAGCAGATTAGTAGCGATCGTACCATCAAAAATGCTTTCAAATTACATGATGGATATATAATCGAAGGTGTTTTAATTCCTACCGATTCACGCATGACTGCTTGTGTTTCATCGCAAGTGGGATGTAGTTTAACGTGTAAATTTTGTGCTACTGGAAAATTAGATCGCGTTCGCAATTTGCATCATGATGAGATCTTTGATCAAGTTGCAATTATTCGTGAACAAGCAGAAAAAAATTATGGCATTCCACTTTCAAATATTGTTTACATGGGAATGGGTGAACCCTTATTGAATTATAGCAACGTATTGAAAAGCATTGAGCATATAACTTCTCAAAAAGGTTTGGGTATGGCGCCTTCTCGCATCACTGTTTCTACAGCAGGTATCGCGAAGATGATTAAAAAATTGGGTGATGATGAAGTGAAATTTAATCTTGCATTATCATTGCATGCCGCGAATGATAAAAAGAGAAGTCAGATCATGCCAATAAACGAACATAACACTTTAGAGGTTTTAGAAGAAGCATTAAATTATTTTCATGATAAAACAGGTAAGCGTGTAACCTTTGAATACATTGTCTTCAAAAATTTTAATGATACTCTTGAGGATGCGAAAGAGTTGCTAGCATTTTCAAAAAAAGTTCCTTCAAAAATAAATTTGATTGAATATAATTCGATTGGTGATGGTGAATTTCAAAATACGAGTGATGAAAAGTTGAATCAGTTTTATCAGTATTTAGCGAAAAATGGTTTGGTAGTTAATCTTAGAAGAAGCAGAGGTAAAGATATCGATGCAGCTTGCGGACAATTGGCAAATAAGGAGAAAAAAGTACTTCAATAATAATTTATTTTTTTTAATTCTTACGTTGATTGAAAATTAGTAGAGTAGTTTTAATTTTATCGTTTGTAAGTTTACTTGCTGATGTTGCGAGTGAATTATTGTATCCTGTAATGCCTGTTTATTTAAAGTCAATTGGGTATTCATTTATTGCCATTGGATTATTAGAAGGAATAGCAAATGTAGTGGCAGGAATTGCTAAAGGTTATTTTGGAAAATTATCTGATAAACGAGGAGAACGAAGTGTTTTTGTTAAAACAGGATATGGATTTTCTGCTATAGGAAAAGGGTTACTATTAATTTCATCTTCGTTACCGATAATTTATTTGTCGCGATTAACTGATCGGTTAGGAAAAGGAATTCGTACTGCTCCACGTGATGCGATTCTTGCTTCAGAAAGTTCAGATGAAACGCGTGCTGCTGTATTTGGATTTCATCGC
>JAYVOC010000060.1:0-2050 GCA_043758125.1 Bacteroidota bacterium
TTCACTTCCCACCCCTTCGGAATTTCCTTTTGCAACTCTTCATTCCACTCCATTTCGCCTCCATTACTTTTATAAGGCTGTCCATTTTCATCAGGAAATTCAAACTCCACAAACCACTCCCTATAAATCGCCTGTGCAGTTTCTTCGAGTTTTTGTATCAGTTGTTCGTTGAGCTTTATGCGGTTTTGGATGGTGTTGTATTCTTTTACAATTTCTCGTTGTTTGTCGGGGTGGGGAATGGGCAATTGCAAGTTTTCAAAATCTTCCCATTCTAAACTACCTCTTACGCCTCCCACTGCGTGAAAACAAGCTTCACGGTCAAACTCTGAACGTGTAAACCACATCATCAAATATTCGGGCAAAAGTTCTTTTTCGTTCTTTTCTTCAAAAATTGGATAGGCTTGTGAAATAATGGCTTCATCAACTTCCTGCAACAAAGCAACTGGCATTTTTTTATCACGCCTTACTTGCATTGTGCTACAAGCAAATTGATTTCTGCGTATGATTTTATAATTCTCCATATCCGTTCCAATAATATTGGCAACTGAAGGAATAAACTGTTTTGAAATACTTAAACCCAATAACTGTTTTACTTGCAAAGCTTTGTTACGTTCATCAACAAGCTGGATATGTTCGCCAATCCTTTTATAATTTACTTTCATAACCCCATTTGTTGTTTAATAAACAGTTTCTCACGTTCAATCTCAGATACCAATTCTTCTTCAGTCGGTAAATAATCTACATATTTAGTTGAAAACAAGTGTTTGCTGTCGTTAAGTACCGAGTATTTAGCAATTACATGATCGGTTTCGGTGCATAGTAATATGCCAATGGTGGGGTTGTCGGTATCTTGTTTTTTCAAATCGTTGTACATGCGCACGTACATATCAAGTTGCCCTATGTCTTGGTGAGTTATCTTGTTGTTTTTGAGTTCTATAATTACAAAACACTTGAGTATATAGTTGTAAAAAACCAGATCGATATAAAAATCGGAAGTTTCGGCTCTTATCAATTGTTGGCGCTCAACAAATGCATAGCCTTTACCCAGTTCTAAAAGAAACTTCTGAAGGTTTTCAATCAATGCTTTTTCTAATTCGTGTTCGGTATAGCCAGTATTTGCAGGTAGGTTTAGAAATTCCAGAACTGAGGGGTTTCTTATAAAATCATCAGGGTTGTGTTTAAAATTCGCTGTTTTTTCTTCCATTTCTTTTTCAACCAACTCCTTTTTTTGAGAGGATATTAAACGCTGATAGTATAGCGTTGAAATATTTCGGTCGAGAGTGCGCACTGCCCAGTTTTGGGTTGCTGCTTCTTTTACATACCAATTTCTGGCTTGTTCATTTTCTACCCTAATAAGCCTTTCGTAATGACTCCACGATAAAAGGTCAGACAGTGTCTGACCTTTAGAAGTTGTCAATTGGTCAGACGGAGTCTGACCAATTGTTGAATCCTTAAATAAAAGATAAAATTTTCTAAAATTTTTGATATTGGTAGTTGAGAATCCTTTTCCAAATTCTAGTGTGAGTTCATTTGAAAGCATACGCACAATAAACTTTCCATAATCAGCTCGTTGTTTACCCGCTTGTTCCTGCTCAACAATTCGTTTTCCAACTAACCAATTGGCTTCAACTTGTGCAAAATTAATAGCCGAATATACTTTTTGACGAGCCGAATGAATTATCAGTTTTATCTCTTCAATAAATAATCTATCCTCTTGAAGTATTGATACTTTGTTATTTTCCAATTTCATAACCCAACTCTTTAAATACGGTTAGTAAATCATTTTTACTTTCTGCTTCGGCTTTCAGCAAGTCGGCAAAATCGCTTTTTAGCGTTTGCATTTTTTCATCAAAGTCAATGTTTTCGTCACGGTTTACAAATTCAATGTATTTGCTTGGCACCAATGAAAAATCCTTTTTTACAACTTCTTCAACTTTTGCAGCATAACAGAATTCAGGAATGTTTTCAATTTCCTTGGTTTGCCATTGGTGGTAAGTACCTGTAATTTTTATTATATCTTCTTCGGAAAATTGAATGTATTTTTTCTCAA
>JAYVOC010000061.1:0-5556 GCA_043758125.1 Bacteroidota bacterium
CCAAGTACTTCTGGATTTGGAGCAGGTCCTTATTATGTTTCGGCGCCACCAATAAATGCAACTTCAATAACAGGATGGCAATATTCTAACTCGTTATCAGGCGATCTAAAATTTGCAAGTGATAATGGAACTTCTACAAGTGGGTCTTCTTATTCATACGGAACGATAGCTTCCACCGATCGTTCACTTGGTTGTCTTGCAAGTTCTACTGTTGTCTCTTCTATAGGCGCAATACTTACCAATAGTGGTTCAACACCTCTTACAACAGTAACTATTACTTATGATGGAGAAAATTGGAGAAGTGGAGGAAGCGGAAATGTGAATCAATTATTATTTCAATACCAAGTTGGAAGCAGTAGTATTAAAACGGGAACATTTACTTCGGTTGCAGCATTAAATTTTAATACACCAAATCCTATTACTGGATCAGGAGCTGCATTAAATGGGAATGACCCATTAAATAAAGCAACAGTAACTGGGACATTTACTTTAGATGCGAACTGGGCTCCGGGTCAAACATTAGCGATTCGTTGGTTAGATGTTAACGAAAGTGGTAATGATGATGGATTAGGAATTGATAATTTTATTTTTTCTGCTGCTGGCGCAACAACGCCGTTAGTACAAGATAATTCAATTTCCTTCAACAATATTTTAACAACATCGATGGATGTGAATTGGGTAAATGGTGACGGAGCAAATCATTTAGTAATTATTAATACTTCAAATTCATTTACGAATCCTTCTGATGGAATTGGATATTCTGCAAATCCTGCTTATTCAGGATCAGGACAACAAGTGATTTCTTCAGGCTCTGGATCCACAGTTAATGTTTCAGGATTAACAGTAAATACACCTTATTTTTTCAGAGTTTATGGATACAACGGTACAGGAACGGCAGCTAAGTACAACACAGCAACAGCAACCAATAATCCTAAATCGCAAGTAACAGCAAACGGTCAGAATCCTACTAAATTGGTTGTGACAAATTTAAACAACGGAAATCCTATTTTGGAAAATACTCCGTTCTCAATTACTATTCAATCGCAAGATGCAGTAAATAGTCCGCAGAATGTTTTAGCTACAACTTTAGTTACTATTAGTTTATTTTCAGGAACAACAGGATCATTAGCAGGAACGCTTTCAGGTAGTATTGCATCAGGATCCAACACTATTACAATTACCGGAATTTTATATACCATTCCTGATTTTGGAGTAGTACTAAAAGCAAATGCAACAAGCGGTGATGTTTTGGCTGCTGGCTTTACAAATGCATTCGATGTTTTAGGCGTCGCCACTCAACTTAGTTTTACTTCTGTACCTGCAGGAAGTTCAATAAATACTACCCTTTCTTCTTTTCAGGTTCAGGCACTAAGAGCAGATTTAACTGTTGATGTTTATTATAGTGGATCAGCAACGATCGCTGTTGCCACAGGTCCGGGAGGAAGTATCTCAGGAACATTAACACAGCCTTTTGTAAATGGAATTGCAACCTTCACAGGAATACAATTTAGTATTGCAAACAATTATACTTTATCTGCAAATTCAGGATCATTAACAACAGGAACATCTTCAACAATAATTATTACTTCGCCACCAATTCTTGTTGAATTAGTTGTTCCTCAATATATGGGTTCTAAAACAACAGCATCAGCTAATAATGCAAGAACACCTGTTGCATTTTGTATTCGTATAGATAATTTACTTCCTAATACTGCTTATAATTTTGCTGGAGGATTAGCATTAACATCTGAAGCATCAACTGTGATGGGAGCAGGTGGAATTTGGAATGGTTCTAACTTCGGTTCTCAGATAATTAATAATGCATTTGTAACAGATGTGAATGGAAGTAGCGGACCTTATTGGGTATATTTTCAACCAAGTGGAAACGCATCACGATTTGATGCAGGAATGATTCACAATATTAGAATTGCATTTAGTACGTCTACATTCGGTACCATCACTCCCAATTTTGTTGGAACAAAAACAATTAAATCATTAGACATTGCATCAACAGAAAGAACATTAGGAGTTACAACAGATGATGGTGCATTTTTACTTGGCAGCTTGAATACTTGTTTAACAGGAAAAAATATTTTGGTTTATGATAATGCATCTGGAACAGGAAATCCATTGTATGCTTATCAGGCAGTAAACGTTTTAGGTACTCAATTAGCGATGTCAGAATTACCTGATGGATTAGATTCTGTTTATGGAAATACTGCAACTCCCGGTTCCTTCGCAGCGATCATTCCAATCGGATTAAATAATGCAAATGGAATTCAACGTGTAGAAGCTAGAGATGCACTAAATAATATATTTAATGTTGCTACAGATGCTGATGGAATTTGGCCTTCAGGTGCAAACACAACAAATGTCATTAGAAGATCTGTAACCAGATTAACAAACACTGATGCTTCACTTTCATCAATGACTGCAATATCGGTTGTTGGTAATAATGCAACATGTTTCGGAATTGCAAATGGATCGGCAACAGCTTCCGCTACTTCTTCATCGGCTACCATTAATTATTTATGGTCTCCATCAGGTCATACAAATGCATTAGAAAGCGGATTAGGATTAGGAAATTATTTTGTAATAGCTACTGATGCAAACGGTTGCTCCTTATCAACATCAGTTGCAATCGCTCAGGCTGCATCTAATAATCCAACTGCTTCTAACAACGGACCAAAATGTTTTGGTGATCCAGTTACGTTAACAGCAAGTACAGGATCTTCCTTTGCATGGAGTGGTCCGAATGGTTATACTTCAACATCACAAATTGCAATTGTAAATACAACTTCATTATCCGACGCAGGAGTTTATACAGTAATAATAACGTATGCAACAGGATGTACAGAATCAGCATCAACTAGCGTAGTATTGAATGATTGTTCGTGTACTCCTCCAACATTAACATTTACTAAAACGAATGTTGCATGTTTTGGTGGTTCAACAGGTGCTATTGATATAACAATCACAAATGGAGTTGCGCCATATATTATTACATGGAGTAACGGACAAACAACAGAAGATATTTCAGGTCTTGCAGCGGGATCATATAAAGTAGTTGTAAGAGAGCAAGGTGGATGTAAAGATTCGGTAACCATCACAATCACACAACCTGTTTCGGCATTGTCATCAACAGTTTCAGGAGTAAATGCAACATGTAATGGAAGTGCAAACGGATCGGTAAATCTTACTGTATCGGGAGGAACCTCTCCATACACTTATCTATGGTCTAATTTAGCAATTACAGAAGATTTATCAGGAGTTGTTGCAGGAACTTATTCGGTAACGATAAAGGATTTTAATTTATGTACTTCAACAAATTCAATTACAATTACGCAACCAGCAGTAATTAATATAACTCTTAACTCAATAACCAATTCTTTATGTAATGGAGCCTTAACAGGAGCGATTGATATTAGCACATCAGCAGATGCAGGAACAGTAGTAAATGATCCAGGATTATTGATTTCCGAATTTATGGCAGATCCAACAGGAACAGATGCAAGCAACGAGTGGGTAGAATTAATTGTTACGCGTTCTATCAATTTTGCTACAACTCCTTTTTCTGTTGTATTTGTGAATAATGGTACAGCGAATGCAAATGGATGGAAAACAGGAGCCGCTATCACTTATGGTTTTGATATTAATATAGGATCTGTTCAACGAGGAGATATTGTTTATGTTGGTGGTTCATTGATGACACCTACAGGAGTTAAATTACGTGTGAAAGCAACAGCAACAGTTGGTGGAGATGCATTTGGAAATGCAAGTGGTTCAGGAATTTTAGGTCAGGGTGGAACTGCAGATGCTATTGGGGTATTCAGTAATTCAGCAGCATCCATAACTGCAACCACAGTTCCTATAGATGCAATATTCTATGGAACATCAATAGGTACAGCTCTGGTTAGCGGTGGAACTGCAGGATATGAATTGCCAGTAAATGATAAATATATTGGCGGATTTTTACAGACAAACAGTTACTTCATCCCTTTCAATCCAACAACAGGAAAATCTACACTTGCAACAGGAACATACAACTACCAAACTGGAGTTTATTCACCTGTAAGAACATGGACAGTAGATCCAACATCTTATACTGATCTTACCTCTTCCATTTCTTTAGTAAACAGCGTAAGTTATTTATGGTCGAATAATGCAACAACGCAAGATATCTCTGCTGTTGGAGCAGGAACTTATACCGTTACTGTAACCAATGGGTCTGGATGTACTGCAAACTTTAGTAGCGCAATTACTCAACCAACAGCATTAGCAATTTCACAATTATCAAATACTCCTGCAAGTTGTTCGAATACGAATGATGGAGCACTCGCTGTGAGTGTAACTGGAGGAACAACAGCTTATGCTTATCTCTGGAATAACGGAGCAATTACTTCAAGCATTAGTGGATTGTTACAAGGAAATTATACTGTAACAGTTACCGATGCAAATAATTGTACGGCACAAGCTTCTTATACTGTTGGCTTCACTCAAACTGCCATTTTATATTATGCAGATGGTGATGATGATACGTACGGATCTAGTGTTGATCCTGGTACTTTACATTGTGTTCAACCATTACATACTTCTTTAAATCATACTGATTGTAATGATGGATCATTCGGTGTAAACCCAGGAGCTCAAGAAATATGTAACACGATTGATGATGATTGTGATGGACTTATTGATGACGCTGATCCTTCTGTAATTGGTAGAGTAACATATTATACAGATGCTGATAATGATACTTACGGATCAAGTTTATCAAGTGGTGCTTTATACTGTTTCCAACCATTACATACTTCAACAAATAATACGGATTGTAATGATGGAGCATTTGCAGTAAATCCTGGAGCGCAAGAAATTTGTAATGGTATCGATGATGATTGTGATGGACTTATTGATGATGCAGATCCTTCCATTACTGGTGGTACTTTATATTATACAGATGCCGATAATGATACGTATGGATCAAGCACATCAAGTGGCGCATTGTATTGTGTTCAACCATTGCATACATCGTTAAATAATACGGATTGTAATGATGCTGTATTTGCAATTAATCCTGGAGTAACGGAAGTGTGCGGAAACGGTATTGATGATAATTGTAATGGACTAATTGACGAAGGATGTGCTTCTAACGTTACATTAAATTTAACAATGTTTATTCAAGGATTTTATATTTCTGGTGGTACTATGACACCTGCACTTGAAAATGCTGGAATTAGTACTGATCCACTTTTGCAAGAAGTTGATAGTGTTGTTGTAGAACTTCATGATGCAATTACTCCTTTTGGTTTAGTAGAAACAGATACCAAAGTATTAAAAGTTGACGGTACAATTCAATTGCATTTTAGTACTGCCATTTTAAATGGAAGCTATTATATTGTAGTTAAACATCGTAATGCCATTGAAACATGGAGCAAAGTTCCAGTTACATTTAGTTCAATAACAACATTCGATTTAGCACATTAAAAAAGTTTATCTCTTAAAATCCCCTGATCATTCTTTATGAAATGATCAGGGGATTTTTTATTGGAAAATTTCTTC
>JAYVOC010000062.1:0-13816 GCA_043758125.1 Bacteroidota bacterium
CAGTTGGGTGTTGTAATTGATAATCCACTTCGACCAAAAAATGACAGGATAAGTGAAGGACGATCAGCGGCTGGATTTTATGCAGGAATGAAATATCAATTTTCTCAAAAATTAATATCTTATTTACAAGCCGAACAACTTTCAGAACAAACACCTTCGTTTCGTTTAGCTTTTGAATATTGTCCAGTCGAACATTTCTTTCTTCGTGGAGGATTGGCAAGTAAACCTTTGTCGGAGTCGTTTGGTTTTGGCTTTGTTTGGCGACAAATTAAGGTAGATATTTCTAGTGCTTATCATCAACAGCTTGGATTTTCTCCTGCGCTTTCAATGACTTACAATTTTAATAATCACGAATAATAATATGAAAAAATTTATTTCATGTTGTGTTATAATTGGTTTGCTTTTTATTGATAGTAAATTAAATGCACAAGCGAATCCAACGATTGATAATTCTCAACGATTAGAATCAGTTGCTGAACAAAATGATCAAGTTACTGATTTTTCACAATTGGAAGAGCAGTTAAGTTTTTACAAGGAAAATCCAATTGATTTAAACAATACTAACAATGAAGAATTGCAAAATTTTGGTTTGTTAAATTCCCTTCAGATTGCAGGATTACTCGCACATATCAATAAATATGGCAAATTAATTAGGCTAGAAGAACTTCAAAGTATAGATGGTTTTGATTTAAGTTTTATAGCACAAATTCTTCCTTATGTTAAAATTTCTGGGCCACTATTTGATTTGAGGCTACACCCCAAAACATTATTAGCGCAAGGGAAACAACAATTAACATTACAATGGCAACGTGTTTTGGAAAAGCAAAATGGTTATAGTGATTTAAGTACGAGTGCGTCTCGATATCAGGGTGATCCTAATCATTTAAAACTTAAATACCGATTTGTTGCAGTCAGGTACTTTAGTTTGGGTTTTAATGCAGAGAAAGATCCTGGCGAACAATTTTTTGCAGGTGCACAAAAATCAGGATTTGATTTTTACTCCTTTCATTTATTTCTACGCCCTGGCAAGTTCTTGAAAGTGCTTTCTATAGGCGATTATCAAGTGCAATTTAGTCAAGGGCTAGTAGCATGGTCGGGTATGTCATTTGGTAAATCTTCTGATGTAATCAGTATTAAAAAACAAGGAGCTGGAATTAAACCGTATACTTCATCCAATGAATTTAGTTTTCTTAGAGGCCTCGCATTTAGCATTGGCAATAAAAATTTGACAGTTGATAATTGGATTAGTTATCGTAAGCTAGATGCAAACACAACAGCCACCGATACGTTGGTGAATTTTTATGAATTAAATAGTATTGGCGTATCGGGATTACATAGAAATGAATATGAAATTGCTGATCGTAATAAAGTTCATCAAGAAATAATTGGTTCTCATCTGCAATGGCAAAAGAATACAATTAAATTCGAGTTGACGTATGAATTCGCACATTATTCGCAGTCTCTTTTAAAGGGAGAAGCTACGTATCAATTACACAATTGGTATGGCAAAGATGCAATGAATTATAGTGCTGGTTATACGTGGCAGTTTAGGAATATCGAATTTTTTGGGGAATCAGCATTTGATCGCGAAGGAAATATGGCTACTATTAATGGATGTTTAGCAGCTCTTGATCCTAAAGTTTCCATTTCACTAATGCATCGATCCTTTTCTCTTAAATATACTTCGATAAATGCTAATCCTTTTCGGGAAGGAACAAAAACACAGAATGAAAAAGGTTTTTATTTCGGAACACAAATACTTGCTTCACGAGTTTTTAAAATTGCTTTCTATTTTGATAGTTTTAAATTTCCTTGGCTCCGTTATCAAGTCGATGCGCCAACGAATGGTGCTGAATGGCTAGGTCAAATAACTTACTCCCCAGCACGAACAACGGAAATTTATCTTCGTATAAAACGGCAAAATAAACCGAGTGATGAGACATTGCATGAACATAGAATCGACCAACAAGTAGCAACTATTAAAACTAACATTCGATTTAATGCACATTTTAAATTGAGTACCTCTTTTGTTATGCTTAGTAGAGTAGAGTGGGTTCAATTAAATACAATTGACAAGCAGAATGGTTCGTTGTTTCTTGAAGAATTTCAATTTCATCCAATGGGCAAACCTATTAGTATTATCTTAAGTTATCAAATGTTTAATACGGATAGTTACGACACTAGAATATATGCTTATGAGCAAGATTTTCCCGGCTCATCAAGCATCCCTGCCGCATATTACATGGGAAACAGTTATTATATGATGATTCGATATCATTGTAATCGAAATTTAGACTTCTGGATGCGCTACGGAAGAACACTGTACGATAATAAAACCGTGATTGGAAGCGCTAGTGAGGCAGTGCAAGGCAACCATAAATCAGATGTTAAAGTGCAAATGAGGTATAGTTTCTAGTGATTTCTTCATCTAAACTGTCTATTCCTGTCATTTTTTAGGTAACGTTTGAACAGATGAGATGTAAGTCCTATATTCGTGTACACATTGAATTTAAACTAAAATGACAAAACAATTTCTCTCAATTATTACCTGCTGTATACTTACTACTTTTTCTGCAATAGGAGGAGGGGTGCTCATTAATCAGAGCCCGAAATCAACGTATCAATTACAGCCTGGAGTTACAAGTAGTGATTACATGGCCAACACCATTATCATTAAGGTGAAACCTGAATTCCGAGCATTATGTGGTGAAAGCGATATTCAAATTCCTACATTTCAAAAGCTGATTAACCAAGCTTCAATTATCGGAATAAAAAAAATGTTTCCACATGATTTACCGCCAATAAAGGAATACAATGAACAAGGACAAAAAATGATTGATTTGTCTTTAATTTATGTTCTTCATTATAGTGGAAATGCTGATTTGGTGAAGACAATTAATTTGTTTTTGCATTCTGGTATCGTTGTTTATGCAGAGCCGAAATTTATTCCTCACACGCAATCTACTCCGAATGATCCTTCAATTGGAAGCCAATATTTTCTTACTAATATTCAAGCATACGCTGCATGGAATATCAGCCAAGGAGATACCAATGTTGTAATTGGAATTACAGATACTGGTACCGATACTGATCATCCAGATTTAGCAGCTAATATCAAACATAATTATGCAGATCCTATTAATGGTATCGATGATGATGGCGATGGTTACATTGATAATTTTACTGGATGGGATGTTGGTGAAAATGATAATGATCCACTCGTTGGAACGTGTGGTAATTGCTCACATGGAAGCCATGTTTCAGGTTGTGCGGATGCCGTAACTAATAATGGAGTCGGTGTGGCTTCACCAGGATATAATTGTAAGTTCATGCCTGTTAAAATCGCAGATGCTACTGGTGCATTAACACAAGCTTATGAAGGAATTCGTTATGCGGCTGATCATGGATGTCAAATAATAAATTGCTCATGGGGAGGTTCTGGAGGTGGTCAATCTAGTCAAGATGTTATTAATTATGCAACTATAAATAAAAATTCATTAGTAGTAGTAGCCGCAGGGAATAATGGTAATTCTTCACCTTTTTATCCTGCTTCATTTGATAATTCGCTTGGAGTTGCGGCAACGACTCAATCAGATGCTAAGGCATCCTTTTCTAATTTTGGAAATTCAATTGATGTTTGTGCACCAGGCAGTGGGATTTATTCAACAATTTATGACAACTCCTATGCAAATGAAAGTGGAACATCAATGGCTTCACCAATTGTTGCGGGGTGTGCAGCAATCGTAAAATCGTTTTTCCCAACTTATACTGCACGTCAAATTGGCGAACGTCTGAGAGCAACGTGCGATAATATTGATGCTGTTTCTGGAAATATTCCTTATGCAAACAAGTTAGGAAAAGGACGTGTCAACTTATATAGTGCTTTAACAAACCTCAATGCAAAATCTGTTAGAATGGACAATATTTCAATTGTTGATAGTAACAATAATATCTTACTGGTAGGGGATACTATGCGCATAGTTGGTGACATCACAAATTATTTAAGCGCCACTACTAATTTAAGCGTTACTCTTAGTACTACTTCAACTTTCGTAACAATTCTTGATAGTACAACTTTAGTTGGTGCATTATCAATGCTAACAACTACTAATAATATTTTAGATCCATTTGTTGTACAAATAAATCCTTCAGCTCCATTAAATTCTGTAGTTACATTTAAATTACATTTTAGTGATGGAACCTATAATGATTTTCAATATTTTAATGTTACATTAAATGTAGATTATATAAACATTGAAATTAATGATGTTAATACTACAAATACAAGTAAGGGAAGAATATGTTTCAATTCAGCAAACTCTGCTGATGGATTAGGTTTTAATCTAAATCAAACTGGAAATCTTGTTTATGAATCAGGCTTTATGGTTGGGATTAGTGGCGCCGTTTCTGATAACGTTAGAGGTGCAGCAAATGGGGTAACCGATGATGATTTTTTACCCCTTTCGAACATTCAACAAAATAGCCCATCTATTTGGTCAGATTTCGATACGCATGGAGTTTTTGATGATTCAAAATCTCCGAATAAACTTGGGTTAACAATTACTCATCGTTCAATGTCTTGGAGTCAAGTGCCGAATACTAAATTCCATATTTTTGAATACACAATTAAAAATACAGGACTTGTACCTTACAATAATTTATTTGCAGGAATATTTAATGATTGGGATATTCAAAATTATAATAATAATAAAATTAATGAGGATCCAAATTTAAAATTGGGATATGCGTATTGCACAGATGCTGCAGGGCTTTACGCAGGAGTAAAGCTTTTAACTAATGGTGGATTTACTCATTATGGAGTTGATAATGTCACGGGAGGATCCGGTGGAGCTGATTTGAGTAATGGATACGATGACGCCGAAAAGTTTACGACGTTGTCAACGAATAGAGCAACTGCAGGAGGTGCTTCAACAGGTAATGATGTTATCGATATTGTTGGGACTGGACCGTTTACTCTTGCAATAGGTGATTCAATTGTTGTTGCGTTTGCGATGGTTGCAGGACAAGATTTATTAGATATTCAGTCTTCTGCACAAAATGCACAAATAAAATATGATTTAGCAACAGCTATTAAGGAAAACACTTCGTCAGCAATAGTTTCAGCAAGCCCTTATCCTAATCCAACAAATGAAAATGTAACTTTACCCTATTATTTAAAAAACAATACATCATTAATATTTACTGTTTATGATGCTACAGGTAAATTGGTGATGGAACGTTTGCTGGGTAAAATTAATTCTGGTGAGCATAGTGTTCAGATTTCTTTATCTGGATTACAATCTGGTTTATATCATTATCGTTTGCATTCTGATAGTGATCAAGTTTCAGGAATCATACAAAAACAATAATTTTTTTAAGATTAAAAAGAGAGGTTGCAATTTATTGCAACCTCTCTTTTTAATAATTGACTATGATGGAAAAATTATTATAGAATCATTTTTCCATCAACTAGTATAATTACCATTTATTAATTTCATTTGTTAAATCTTTTTCTTCAATAAAGCCATAATGTCTCCATACTTCTTTGCCGTTTTTATAAAGTAGTATCGTAGGTAAGTTTTCTATTACCATCGTTTTAACTAATTCTTTATTTTGATCAACATTTATTTTAACTAAATTTAATTTTAATTTTTGCGTAGCTTCAATTTTTGTAAACATTGAAGCCATCTTCTGGCAAGGGATACACCATGGAGCATTGAAATCCACTAAAACTAGTTTGTCACTTAAAATTTGTTTATTGTATTCTTCGAGGCTTATGCCTTTTTGGATAGGGAAATTTGAAGTTGTTTCAACGGGTTTGTTTGACGCGTTCCAAGCCATCATTCCGCCTTTCAATTCGTACACTTTTGTAAATCCTTCTTTGCGCATTAATTCGGCAGCACTCGAGCTTCTTCCTCCAGATAAGCAGTAAACAAATTGCGGTTTAGTCTTGTCGAGATTTTTTAGTTGAGCTTCAAACTTATCGCCATTCCAATCAATGTTTAATGCATTTTTTAAATGGCCATTGTTAAATTCTTCAGGCGTTCTTACATCTACTATTTGTGCATTTTGTACTGTGTTAATTTTTTTTTCAAAATCGTTTGCAGATAATTTATCGCCATTCGTTTGCGCATTTGTACATGCGAAAAAAAATGTTAGCGAAATTAGTAGAAGGATAGTTGTTAATGTTGATTTCATGATATTTATGGATTATAAAAATTGATTTACTTGTTGCATGCTATAGTAAGCATTAATGATGACTACTCATAATCTCGTCTTGTAAAAGATTTATTTCTTTGAATCGCCTTTTTCTAACATCAATTTTTTGATGTATCCAGGCAGGCCAAGTTAACGCATCTTCTGCATCGTAAATTCTTAGTTCTTGGTTTTTATGATCTTTTAATAACTCATCTGACTTAACATTTAGAATTTGAGCCGCCGTCTCCACTCCTGAATGAGCTGCCCCTCCTACACCATGTGATAATGTACTTGCTCCGCACAAATATAAATTCGCAATTTCCGATTTGTTCTTAAATGAGAATGGACCTACTTGATTAAATGTTTTTTCTGTTCCATATACATTTCCATCTGTAGTATTGATATAATATTTGTTAGTTTTAGGAGTGCCCAATTCAGCTTGAACAATATGTTTTTTTGCACCAGGAATTACCTTCTCAACATTATTCAAAAATTTATTAATGATCATCTTTTTTCTGTGTTCATATTCTGCGGAATCATCTTTACTCGCTAAATCAAATTCTTTAAAACTATCATATTCAATAAAAGTAACCACTTCAAAACTATGATATCGTCCATTAAAAGAAATTGGATCTTTAAGTGTTGTGCAACTAATAAAAACAGCAGGAAAATCATCACCATCTAATAGATTTTTTCCTTTTAATTCATCATACATATTGTCAATATCTGTATCACGAAACGACCATATATTTCCTGAGTCAAGTCCAACTTTTTTTACATCCATATCCAATGTCAAGAAAAGAATTAATGATGTGACAGAATACTTTGTTTTCAAAAGTTTCTTAAAAAGTTTCTCGCTAATATTTTCTTTTCCAACTAAATTTAGATAAGTACTAGTTGGATCTGCATTAGAAATAATACGCTTAGAAAATATTTTTTCTCCACTCGTCAATTCAACCCCAACTGCACTTTTGTTTTCGATAAGTATTCTTTTAACATGTTGTGAAACTCTAAGTTCACCACCATGACGTTTAAAAGCATTAGTCATCCCTTTAACTATTCCAGCGCCACCACCCATCGGATAAAATCCACCTTGAAAATAATGATACATTAATACACAATGTACGGGAAAACTAGCTCGTGAAGGAGGCAAACCATGATCTCCACATTGTATGTTTAACACTCCTTTTAAAAGTGGATCTTTAATGTGCCAATCAATAACTCTTTTCAAACTAAACAAACCATATTTTCCCATGTGCTTTGTTCGAAAGGGAATTGTAACATGATCCCAAAAAGTTTTCATCTTAGGAATCAATTGTACTTCATCACTAACCTTTTTAACTAGATCTAAATATTTTTTAAGATTCTTTTTTTCTTTTGGAAATTGAATAGCTAATGTTTCATAAAGATTATTAAGTCCGGAAGGCATATCAATAATATGTTCTCCTAAATGGCAATGTTCATACGCATTTTTATTCATCCTAAAAAAAACTAAATCATTGGCGATTCCTAATCCTTTATACAAATTATTTGTAGATTGACCTTCATCAAGCAATCCAATATAATGAACACCCGGACTAAAACGCTGACCGTTTAAATGAAAACTATGACACCAACCTCCAGGAACATAATGTTGCTCTAAAACCAAAACTTTCTGACCCGCTCTTGCCAAACATATTGCTGCTGCAAGTCCACCAGCACCTGAGCCAATTATAATAGTATCGTAAGTATTCATCCGTTGCTTAATCTTTTTTTAATAAACATTGAAAATTAGTAAACTTTGCATTTATAGATACTAAAAAAATAAAAAATTTAGCATCTATTGGATAAATGTAAAGCTAGTGAAACTTATGTTCGCCTTAATTGTATCAACCTAGTACTTGCTAAAAAGTGAAAAAAATATAACTTCAGTCTATTTAGAAAAAGTATTCGACTGTAATTTTTTCAAACTAAATTTAATTAGAATATCCTTATTCAGAAGCTCCCATTTCTGAACCAATTGACTTCTTATCAGCGTTGATAAGCATTTTAATTCTTGATTTAGATTTCCAAGCTTTCACTTCTTTTTCTCGTTTCATAGCAGAAATTTTCTCTGAAAACTCTTCAAAATAAACAACCTTCCAATCATTAGTTCTACTTGTAAAACCATGATGGTTAGTATTATGTTTTTTGAGACGATCACCAATGGAACTTCCCGTATAACCAATGTAGAATTTATCTAATTGCTCTGAAAAAAGTATATAAAATGTAAACATGTATAAAAATTAAAAGCCACCTAAATTAGGTGGCTTGGTGGGAGAAACCATGCCCGAATCGAACGAAATTATTAAGGATTTGGCTTGGATTCAGCATGTTAAGTTTTTGTAGTTTTAATGAGACTCGATAAAAGAGTAATAGTGGTTGCTTACTTCATCATGAAATCCCCAGCCAATACCATCGGTTTCGGTTACTATTTTTAAACATCGCTGCTTAAATACGGTTTCTAAATTATGTTTTTGGATAAACAAACAAGCGTCATAAAACATACCAGCAATACTATTGTAAAAGGGTTCGTCAATATCGCCAAAAGCATTTGTGTAATTCACACCACATTCTACATAAAACAGCATTACATCAATAATATCCTTCTCACCAGGCGACAGTTTCTTAAATCCAGTAATAGCTTTACGAGCCTCCCTTAACTTTAAATCGTAATTTATATCAGGGCAAATACATTTACCGATAATTTTCTTAGCTTCATCTTTAGCCTTTGTACTATTGGGATTAATAGAAAATTCATAGTAAGTTTTTACATCTTTGAATTTCGTGTTTAACTCAATAATCTGAGCTATTAGCTGTTCTTTACTAAACTGCTGCAAGTATTTTTTTAACGACATTGTTTTGTATTACTAAACTAAATATATTGCGGTAAATTATAAATAAAATCCTTGTGGTTTGAACAACTATGAAGTATTGTTAAATACAAATTAATTTTATCGGTATATTCTATTTTATAATCAGGATGCAACTTTGTTGTAACAAGTGTAATTACTTTTTTTAAAATAATAGCTACTTTATAATCGTAAGCGGTAAAGCAGGTGCCAAGCGAGCCACTTGGGGTATCATTAAATGGTATTTCTAGTAGCAACATTAACAAATCAACTTCGCCTTTTTTGTTTTTACATAATTTAGCATATTCGCCAACTCTTTTATTACAGGCTGTAAGCATATTTGCCAATTTCAATTCAGGCGAAAAGCCTTTGTAATTTTTTCGCATAAGTTGGTTTATATCTGTTTCTGCAGATTCAAACAAATCGGTTTCTGTTTGTTGCTTATCCAAATAAGTTAATCGTAAAAAGGCATTAAACTCTTTGTGCTTAGAAGCCGCTTTTAACACAAGTTTTTCCAATTCGCTTTTGGGTAGCAATTTTATTTTTTCATTTAACAGCTTATTTGAAGTATCGGATAGCATATTATAATTTTTAAATATTTTCTATTTTATTTACACCACAACTGGTTCTTTCCTCAACGCCTCTCTCAAAACCTGTTGCAATAGTTTTTCGTTTTGTGATGCACTTTGTTTGATGCTTGCTTCTAACTCATTGCAATATTGCATAATTTCATCTAATTTTTGAACAATGCGGTTTTGTTCGGATAATGGGGGAAGGGGAATTAACAGGTTTCTCATATGCTCTCGAGTAATATTTTTCATTGATGGACTTGAACCTGTTCCCATTAAAGCGTAATAATCTCTTGCATACTTTGTGTTGTTATTGCACAAATGAACATAATCAGTTGATACAAAATTTGAGAACTTGAATCTGATTGTTTTGTCACTCAATAGAAGTTTCTTAGTAATGCTTTTTACAACAACACTTTTGCCAACTAATTCAGAAGTGTTTGCTCTTGAAATTAAAAAATCACCGATGTTGATTTTTGCCGAAATATCATCAGGTTGGTTTTTTGAATAGACTTTATTTTTATCTTCTAAAAATACATCCCAAGAAACTGCACTAACTTTTATTACTCCCCATTCGCCATTTGATACAGGAATTTCTTCACACTTAAAACTGCTTCCTGCTTCTGAATACAAAGACAATTCCCCCAATCTACACCACACCCAGTTTTCAGGAATTTCAAAAGGAATTTCTTGGGGTTTTATGGGTGGTAATTCTTTTTCCTTTTTGGGACGGGCTAAAGCCGCAACCCTATTCAGGCGTTCCGCCTTTATTTTTGCTAATAATTGTTGCCCTGTTTCTATTTGGCTAAAGCCAATGGGGTGGTTATTGTTTTTATAGGAATGGGCTAAAGCCGCATTCCTATTCAATAAATTATTATTATCATTTAATACATTAGTACAAAACGGGACAAATCCGTACACGTTAACAGAAAAAAAGCGTTTTGCAATTGTAAACGGTGAAGGTTCCGATTTGTCAAATAAAACACAAACAAGCCGTAGAGCAAAGAAAAAGCAGATTTCACAAGTATTAGCCATTACATTGGCAGGAATTGCAGAAAAGAAGGGAAATAAGGATTTAGCGCGCACCTTTTGGAATACTTATCACTGCGTTGAAAAAATTTACACCGCAAACGGACGTTTGTTCGGCAAATATTGTGGTAACCGTTGTTGTACTGTTTGCTTAGGTATTCGTAAGGCAGAAATGATTCGTAAGTACTTACCTGAGTTGAATAAGTGGTCGGATGTTCATTTTATAACTCTTACTGCAAAGTCTGTCCCTGCTTCCCGTTTACATGCCTTTATTGAAAATTTACTTTATGGATTTAATAAAATCATTGCAAAGTATAAAAAACGCGCACAGCGTGGGAAAGGAAAAAAGCTGATAGGTGTTCGCTTACTGGAAAGCAATTTTAATCCACAGAAAAAAACATATAATCCCCACCTCCACATTTTAGTTCCTGACCGTGAGACGGCTGATATATTGATTCGAGAGTGGCTCTCTACACCTATAAGGAAAAAACTCATAGATATACGCGCTCAGGATATAAGAAGAGTTTCAGATAACGAGAAAGTTCTGATTGAGGTAATTAAGTATGGAAGTAAAATATTTACTGACCCTGATATGAAAAAAACTAAGAAAGGGGAACGTAAGCACATGATTTATGCAAGAGCACTTTATAACATTGTGGAGGCTATGCAAGGTATTCGTTTATTTGAAAGATTTGGGTTTAATCTACCGAAGGAAAATCGACCTATTAAGCAGGCAACTCTGCTAAATGACTTTAATGAATATCTCTATAATTCATCACGAATTGACTGGATTGATACTAATTCGAATCAATCTCTTTCTAACTATGTTCCAACTCTGGAATTAGAGTACTTATTGAAAAAATTTATTGATTCTGAAATTAGTTGAGAAGTCAAACTGTTTAAGTTCAGTGGTTTATAATTTGTTTAATGATAAATACACTTATAAGTATATTTTTTACTATATTTGCATTAACATACCACGCAAATATGAAAGAAAGAACTGTGAACTCTCAAAAACGAATTAAGTGGATTTCAAATTTATTCATGTAAAAGAAGCGGGAAAAAATGGTGCAAACATTTACGCAATTGTTCCTAAGGGTCAAACAATATCTTCTTTTCAAGCTTTTTTACAAAAGCATGTCCCAACGTATATTGAAGAATTGCGAGAAATAAATACTACAATATCAAGTTATGCCAAGTATGGAGCCCGAGAATATTTTTTTCAGAAAAAGCATGAAGGTAAGCATGGAGATGGTATATGTGCAATTTTTGATGAAAAGGAAACTCACTTGCGATTATATTGTATAAGACATTCAGAGAATATTCTTATCCTTGGTGGAGGTGGAGTTAAACCTAAAAATATAAGGGCTTGGCAAGAATGTCCGATACTTAGTAAGGAAGTTAATTTCTTGATAAAAGTTGCAAAAGATTTTAGAAAGCAATTAAAAAAGGGAATTATAGTTATTGAAGATAATAAAATTATAGATAATAGAAAATGAAAAATTCTGAAGACCTTAAAGCTTTGCTTGATGAATTAGAATCAGGAATCGATAAGTGTAAAAAGAAAAAGATTGAGGAGAAAATGCTAATTGCCAGTAGACTTGATGATATCAGGAAGAGCCGAGGATTGAGTACTAAAAGGGAATTTTCAAATTTTTTCAATAAGCGTCCCTCTGAAATTCAAAAGTGGTTAGGTGGAAAACATAACTTTACGATTGATACTCTAATTGAAATTGCGGAAAAACTCTCTATTGACTATAAAGAATTTCTTTTTGAAAAGGGTATATACACACGGTTGCAAAATAATATGAATTGTACAGTGTATATGTCAATTCCAATTCAGTTAAATCAACCCATAATGGGAGAAAAATATTCTACTTCATTCCCAAATATGCAAATTTTAACAAAAACGAGGAGCATAAAAGATAAACTTCAACTAGAACTTAAGCAATAATTTTTAATGAAAAAGAGTAAAGCGAAAGATAATCAAAAAGTTGGCATTTTATATAAAGGAATAGAACTCCTTAATAGTAACATGATTTATTATCCTGAAACGATTGACGGTTCAACTAATTTGGGATATAACATAAATGTTGAGGCAAATATAAATCCTGAATTGAAAATTATTTTTCTTGAATCAAGAGTTGAAATTTTTATTGAGCCAACAAAAATAAAATTAGCTGAAATTGAAGTCAGAAATATATTTGAAATTTCTAACTTTAATGAAGTTGTGACAATTCAAGAAGAAATTTTTGAAATAAATGAACAAATTTTAAAAACTCTACAAATAATTTCAATTGGTACTACGAGGGGAATAATGTATTCCAATTTTAAAGGAACTTTTTTACACGGAGCTATTTTGCCATTACTTGACCCACAAACTTTTGATATAAAGCAAATTAAAAATGATCATTAATCTTTTCCCTTTTTTCAGCAATTTTTAAATAATTCTACCAATTATTATTTCTCATAAAAAATAGTTTTACAAAACTACCCAATAAAACGGGTGGCAATTCCCTTCTCTTAAGCCGAACTTGTTTCGGCTTTTGTATTTTTACCCTATGTGCTACAACTACAATATAAAGTTTGATATGGGTGTAGACCCAAGTCAAAAATTGTCTGAACGCTACAAGGCAACTATTAATCCTTCGTTATTCGAGAAGGTTGCCCTTCCTGTACATCATGTTATGGGATTCAGTCACCCAAATATGCCAATCATTACAGCAGAGCAACCCGATCAAATACAACCACTAGTTTGGGGGTTAATTCCATTCTTTGTAAAAGATCAACTAGGAGCAGTTAAAGCTGGAACTCCACTTTAAATTGTCGTTCTGAAAGTATGTACGACAAGCCCTCGTTTAAACAATCATCTGTAAATGGTAAACGTTGTTTAATTCCTGCTACGGGGTTTTTGAATATTACACGCTAACAGAAAAACAAAAGTTTCCTTTTTATTTTGAGCGAAAAGATCAAGACGTATTTTCTTTTTGCTTTTTCCTCCGTAGTGTTCAAATATAATTATATGGGTTTGCGCGCCTTTTACTAATTATTTCACTATCAACCGACTAAAAAACAAAACAACCTTTTAGCAAACATAAAGCATTGATTATACGGCATTCTATTTTTCTTGTGAAAAGTTACCCCCCCTGT
>JAYVOC010000063.1:0-2570 GCA_043758125.1 Bacteroidota bacterium
CTGTCCCAACTCAATGCCTCTGGACTCATGTAAGCCCTTGTTCCTGCACCTGTGTTTGCAATTCCGAAATCTGATATTTTGATTTTACCATTCTCTGTAAAGAGAATGTTGTCGGGTTTTATATCGTGGTGGATTATTTCTTTTTCGTGAACGAAGTGAAGAGTTTCGGATAACTCCGTTATCCAATTCATTATTTCAGTTAATGTAGTTTTTTTGTTGGTGATGGCATCTCTTAAACTACCGCCTGGACAATATTCCATTACGAGAAAAAGCAAATCATCCTGATAAAAGTGGTGGTGATAAGTTACAATGTTCGGGTGATTGAATTTAGCAACTACCTGTATTTCGTAAACAATTTTTTCCTGTTCTTCTTTGTCCTGATTATTTAATTGTTTGATAGCAACAAAACGGTTTGACACTTTTTCTTTTGTAAGAAATACTCTGCCAAAGCCACCTTTGCCTAACTCTTTTTCAAAGCAATATTTTTTGTCATACAGTTCTTCCATTTTGTCAAATCATCTGGAACTGATTTTCCAAAGAAAGTTGTATCCCTTTGTTAGCTACCAACTGATACCGATAGACCTCAAAAGGAACTGTCTTGTTTAACTGTGGCTGGATGTCTTTTGCCATATTTTTCTGTGATTTTAAAAAGTTAACTATTCTGAAATGCCCTGCTGATAAGGGTTTTAAGTGATTTGCAACAAACCACTTGCTTTTCGTGTATTACAGGTATATCTTTGCGGGGGTGAAAATTTATCTGGTGCAACCAATCTTTCCAAAGAGTTTTCGTAATGTTGCACGGAATTTGAGTATGCATTGTAATTCAAAAGTAAGTTCACTAAACAATAATTTGATGACAAAAGAAGTTCTATAAACGAAATGCTCATCTTTCCTATCGGAAGAAGGAGATTGGAAAACGCTATGCCTCGATGTGTAGCGTTTTCTGTTTTAATACAGGTCAGGTAATTTTCTTGCATACTTCTTTTTGATTTTATCCATGTTACGACCTTCAAGCAAATAAGCAGTGAGTAAATAATATTCCTTGCCGCTTCTGGCGGGTGCTAACACAATTACATACTTTTCATCTTCATCCAAAATGTAAGTCCGGATGCCATCGGTATCCTGCACACTGAAGACCAACATTTTTTCTTTCTTCTTATTTTTTATTGCGAAAATCCATCATGAAGATTCTAAAACCAGTTTACCCAAGTGTAATAAGAGAATTAATAATACGTTAATTGTTGGCTTTTCTGTTCACCACTTTTTGTAAACAATAAATCAGAAGAAACTTACTTGTCCATAGTTCTTGTTATCGGCATACTCACTTTTCACTTTATCCTTGTTGAAGATTTTTTTTATAGAAATATTGCTACTGCAGCGGCAAAACTTACAATACTAAGAAGTCCAATAATAAATCCTGCGATTGCTAATCCTTTTAGCTTCCTATTTTTCCCAAGCCCAACAGCGCCTAATATAATTGCTATTACTTCAAATGCAATACCTATAGCCAACCCACCCATTAAAAGCCCAACAATTGCAAAAACTATAGAAGCGACCCCAGAGCTACCCGTTTCTTCCTTTTTATTTGCTCCCTGGTCTTTGTTAGTTGAAGTTGGTGGAGTGTGAAAATCTTGAGAAGGTACTGATGTGGTATTTGCTGGTGTAATCACATCTTTAGTTCCGTTTGCATACCTAATCATGAAAACTTTGGATTTGTTTGCTGTGTAAGTTGGTCCGGTAAGGTTATCACATCTCTTATATTTAATTTCTGTTTCAGTTATTTCCTGAACTTTTCCTTTTACTTCATCACCATTGCTGAAAATAATAATGTCGCATTCATCAACTATGTCTTGAACTTTTGTTGAAAAATGTTTTAGCTGATTGTATTTGGAAGATATTATTTTTTTTGATGTTGATGCTAGCAAAGTTTTAATCCCTTTTTTTTCGGATGATTCTGGGATTGGAATAACAACTGTTTTAATAAGTTGAATTTTCTTCACCTCAGTTTTATTATTCAAACCGAATAAATTAGAGGAAGATTTTTTACTGCTTACATCAACAAAAAATCCTTTATTATATCTTCTTTTAGAAATTTCAAAAGAAGTACCGCAGGATGAAAAGATTATTATTCCACATAGAACGAAAATTAAATTAATGATAATTATTTTGTGTGTAATGGATTTCATTTTTCTTTTGTCTGATTTTAGCGTTTTGACACTGCACTTTTAGTTTATGTTTAGTTTAGTTTGTCAAAGTTAATTTCTTGCAGGCGCTCTCAAGTCGGTAATAACTTGAGTTGCCGCTAAAAATACACACAACCCCCGCTCATTTCCCACACACACTCCTTAAGTCCTAAGCGAAACAGTCACCCCCACACCAGCCTTCGCTCTAATCGCCGATAATAATAACTCTCCAATCTGTTCACTGCTTTATTTTTTGTGATTCAATCAATTTTCATGTGAAGATTTCAAAACTTGTCTCCCCTATTAATCTTTTTCATTCTAAAAACTTCTATACACAATGGTAAATAATATTCACATCAATACAAAAAAATTACAACTCCTCTCGTA
>JAYVOC010000064.1:0-6342 GCA_043758125.1 Bacteroidota bacterium
AAAGTAGAATATTTCAATCAAGATTTCGTATCGTGAAATAAATTAAAAGGCATGAATTTTTATTACTTCGCAAGATCGTTTTCAGATTTCGCAAGTTCATATAACCCGCAAAAACTAATGAAATTTATTTCGCGAAAAACAAATTTAAAAACTCAAGTGATGCAGAAACAATTCTGCACTTTTACAAAATTCGTTTTTTATGACTTTATTAAATTGTATTTACCGCATTCACTATTTTCAATCGTAAATCTCATTAGAAAAAACTGCATCGTTTAAATTGCCTCAAATGAAGCCGTATTTTATGTTATTTTGATTTTAATAATAGTTGTTGAACGATGACTTACTGTTATGCGAATACCCGCATCACGCCATGAAACTGATAGGTTATTATCCGCAAGAAAGGCTGAACTTTATTCAATTATTCATAAGTTTAGTTTCCTATTTCTTTCAATGTATCAGATTGTAATTTCCATCCTGTAGATTTATCATATTGATAATTTCTCTCCCTCATATTATTAACTCCGACAATTATTGCGAGGTTTAATGTTTGCTTATTAAAATCAAGTTCGGGGAAATGACCAATGCTATCAGTTAAAAAAATATCGGAGATATAGTCATGGTTTTCAGTTTGCAAATAAAAACTATAATAGGCTCCGCTATTGTTAAAATTTCTTTTTACTGCAATGTCTTCCAAACCATCAAAATTGAAATCCTGAACTATGAAAAAACCATAATCCCCATCCGCAATTTCTTCATCCTTATTAAATCCTGTTATATAGCTTCTTGCAATGCAATCTAAAGAAGATTCAGTTTTTATGTTAAGTGATTTTAAAACGCTTTTGTTTGACTTGTCAATAATATTCAATTCTAAAAAGGAAATTGTATTGTCTGAGGTGGGCAAAATTTTCAGTTCATAATCAAACAATTTTGAAAGCTGATTAAAATAGCAGGTTTGTTTTTCAGATTCTATAGCAGTTGCTTTCGTGGCTGCCTCTTCTGCTGCCAATTGTGCTGCGGCAGTTTCAGCAGCTTTCATAAGATCATTTAGAGCTACAATTGAATCTTGTATTTCCCTTTCACGCTTTACATTTTCTAAATGTTTTTCAATTCCCAAAAAAAATATACATGCAATTACTACCAAGCCTATAACAATGTAAATAATTTTTGAAGGCTTATTTTGCTGATACCCTGATTTTTCTTCAATAACAATTGCTTCAATGCCTTCTTCAATTCCGTTATATGGAATGGCATCAGTAATTTCTTCATTGTTTTCCATTCTAAATGATTTGTTTATCTATCAAAATGTTCGTATGTCCATTGGTTTACTTTTCCCTTTCCCTGACACAATGAACAAGTCGTTTGGCTCATTCCATCTCCCGAAAAGTCTGTTTGGTTTCCTAATCCTCCGCAACGTGGACATGGATAAGTATAATCTGAATTGTTGTCAAGAGGTGGAGTAGAATACTCTTTAACATAATGGTCATGCTTATACTTATTAACCTTTCCTGTTCCACTACAGGAAGAACACGTTCCATAAGTTCCCGATAATTGATTTATTCGTTTGCCTGTTCCATCACAATGAGGACATGTATATGAATTATCTGTTGAGTAAATATCATCCGTTGAAGAATTGCTAGGAGAAGAATAATTCGATTTACTGTTCCAGTCAGTTGAATTGCAGAATTTAAACAAGCAAAAAAAGAAAACAGCAGCTAAAGAATATTTTACAACTCTGTTGAATTCAATATTTAATTTAGGATGAAATGTAAACTTGCTTGTCTGTAGAATTCTCATTTTTTGGTGACATTGTGGGCAGGCTATCAAAAAAGATGAATTATTAATTTTTGTGGTGATTTTTAAAATGGTGCTACACTTGGTACATTTTACTTTAGTGTGCTGATTGTAAGGTGCTGAATTTTCTTCTTTAGACGGAACGCCTGAATTTGGCTTCACTTGTTCTTTTTCCAATTTAAGTTTTTCTAACTCGAGTTCAAGTTTTACTCTCTCAAGTTCGAGGCGCTCCTTTTCAAAATTGTCTTGTTCTGACATCGCTTATTACCTTTTGGTTTTAAAATTTTGTTAGCAGGTAACTCCACCAACATATATTAAGAACACATACAAGGCCCCACCAAATTGTTAAAAGAGACCTAACCTTATTTTTAAAGAAACAAACATAGCCTAATGCTAAGGATAAAACGATACCAAACACTAAAGCAGACTTACTTCCTCCGTGTATGAACATATAAAAAACAATTAAATATATTACGATAAGACCCAAGAACACTAATAGATTATTGACTACAAATGTGGCTCCTTGTTTTAATTGTTGATTGGCATCAGAATTATTTGATGTAACTTTTTGTTGTGTGTTTTGGTTGATGCTTAGTTTTTGTTTTTCAATTTCGAGTTTTAATTTTTCGATTTCAAATCGTTGTTTTTCAAGTTCCAATCTTTTACGTTCGTTATCCAATTCGACATTGGAAGTATTTAGATTTTCCATAGTTCAGGAGGGGTTTAGAATTATTTTTGATTGCTTGAATGGATTTTATTTAAGGAATCTTGAAACTGTTTAGTCAGCATTTGCTTTTGCTGATTAAGTAGTTTTGAATCTCGTTGTGATTGCTCTTGTCTTGCGATTTGTGCAGATTGTACTGCAAAAACTGAGTCGGAGTTAGCTTTTAATTGGCTAATGGTTTTAATGATTTCATTTTTTTGTTTTTCATATTGCTCAACATTGGTTTTATACCAGCTTGGGTCAAGATTCCACGTAATCGTGTTTGCCATTACAAGCGCATTATCAAAATCTTTTTTACTTGTTAAGTTGTTTACTTCAGCAATTACGGATTCTACACGTTGGCGTTCTCCTGCTTCTTCTTGTTTCCTTTTTTCAATATCACTTGAAGATGAATTAAACAACCACGCATAAAGTAATATAATTACACATATTCCTATCAATATTTTAGTTGATTTTTTCATAGAATTATTTTATTTTAGCTTAGTATTTTATTTTTTGCATTATATCAATTAGTCTTTTTGATTCAGAAGCTGTCATTGAACTTTGTCCGGTCTGGAGTTTTGTTGACAATTCAATCATTTCTTTTGAATTATTTGCAACATCATTCATAATATTCATATCTCCTGATTTAACTCTTTCTTTTAGTTCATTATTTTTTTCAACTAATGATTCGTACTGGTCCAGCCACTTCGTCCATTCTGTTTTTTTTTCTTCAATAGAAGTAGATGAAGAATTATTTTGTTTACTCGAATTGCTCCCGCAAGCCGAAATCATGATTGCTATAGAGCAATACATACATAATTTGAGGATTGATTTTTTCATTTTTTTTTGGAGATTATTTATTGAAATAAAGATTTTAATTGGTGGCATGAATTTATTGTAGCTTAGAATTATTTATTTTTTGACTTTGTTATTTTATCTTATCGGATAATATGTACCACTACTATTTCCGTTTTCGGTAAAAGAGCCATCCTTTTTTAATTCAAAACGCATTGATGTCCATCCGGTAATATCATTGTCAATTTTGATTTTTCTTTTATCTAAATCGCTACTTTTTTCTTCACTCCAATGAACAACTTCTTCAATCTTAAAATGTCCTGCACATATTGTTTTAATGCTACCTTTATAAGTTACATAAGCACAACCTTCGTAATTAAATTCTATTTCTCTTCCATTGTCACTAATAAATTGTCTTCCTCTAAGATAATTTCTACAATCACTTTCATTAACTACATCCAGATTATAACGCAACGCAAAAATGCCCGTTGATGCGATTCGATATGAAGAATAGATAAAAAGTGAAATTAATAATAAGTTTATTAGAAGCGAAATACATATTATCGGTAAGTAGAACGAAATAATTTTTTTCATTTTTTGTTTGTTTTTAAGTTAATCACCTTTTTAGTAATTGTCTTTTTTATTGTTATAACTTGAACTTACAAAATAAGTATGGGTCAAATATAAAATAAATAAGGTGTATCCATTTTGTTTTTATTAATTTAGTTAATAGCCAAATGGAATTGTTTTTCGCGGTGTTCGTTTGCGGATTTTTAGTCGCTGGGTCGCCAACGGGTTTCGTATAACGAACAGGGCTTGGCGTTGTTGGGGAAATAGAATTCCGTCAGCCTGGAACCGCAGCCCAATATTGTTACTAAAGTTGAAGACAAGAATAAATGCTCAATAGCATTCCGTCCGCTGGAACTGAAGTCGAATAGAATTACAAAAGCTGATGATTTATTCGTCAGCCCCAATAACGCCAAACCCCTTGTTGTACATTCGCCCTTTTGTGTACGCCAAGTTTATACTATTGAAGAATTATTCTATTTTCAACTCTTAAAACATAGCCTGTGTCCACAAAAAATTGGTTCATTCTTCTAGCTTGGCTTTCTTTAAACTTAGGATGTTCACTATTTGCTATGTATGCTTTCTTTTGATTAAAGTTCTCTGCATCATCTTGAGCCTCAAAATGTCCAATTGTGATTTTTAATTGCTCTTCAGCAACTTCTACCCAATCGTTCCCTTTGCCACCAATTTCTTTTAGTTCTACAAATACAACCGTGGAATTAAAGGTTAAAACTCCATCACATCTTTTTGACGGTTTGCCGTCTGGCCGATTAATCGGAATACAATGGTCAATTGCCGTAAATGTAACAATATATCTATCATCATTCACCACAACTGCAATCCATTTTGCACCATTAGTTTCGTCAATATATGCAGCTTTGTGAGGTGGTGGTGGGTCGTCGCAAAGCCCAAATAGTTTATGATTAGAAGATGTTTGACACAAAGCTTCTGAAAAATTTATACTCATAATGACTGCTGAATTTCTAAAAGTTGAGCAAATAATTCGTTGCTTTCTGCAAGTCCTACATTTAAATAATTATCATCAGAGGGTAGTCCATTAAATGTGTCAAGTTTCTTTATTGTGCCATCATTTTCGTTCAATTCATAGATTATCAAGTCGATTTGATTTGTCATTGACTTGTGTGGGACTACTTTTGATAGTCTTGCTAAATAAATCTCTGGTTTTCTGTCAGAGAAATTCATTAGCTTATCAAAAACTTCGTATGCTTTTACTGCCAATGTCAGGTAATTGATTAAATAAGGACTGTGAGTAGTTAAAATTAGTTTGTTTCCTTTATTTAAACTGTTGGCATTTAACAAACTATTTAAAATTTCTCTTTGAGAGCTAGGGAATAAATTTTGTTCGGGTTCTTCTACAATATTAATAAATGCAGTTTTTTTGAATTTTGAAGAAATAGTAGATAATGCTGCTCTTCTTTGTTCTGCAGTTAAGTTTTCATTAGAATATATTTCTGCTGCAAGTGTTTTAAAACGTTCTATTTCTTCACTGCTCATTCCACCCAAATTATTTTCAGATGTCTTTTTTACGCCATTTGCCAAATAATCTGTAACTATAAATAATGGAACTAATGATTGAAACCCACTAGAGGATTCAGTTAGTCTTACTTTGTAATCTTTTCCTTTTATATTGACAATATCGTTTAATTTATCATACTCAATATCAACATTGTTTATTGGCAATTTTACCGAACCTTTCATTGAATCTTTTGCATTATCAAATTCAGTTAAAAATTCTTTTAATGAATCTGACGAAAGTTTTAATTCTTTGGGGCTTTTTACATAAGCCATAAAGTTCCTCTCTGCAGGCACATACATAATCTGGGGTAATGAATAATTACCCTTTTGAACTTCATTTATCGTAAGTGAGTCATTTTCAAACTTAATGTGGTAGGCGTCTCCTAAATATTCTATCTCACTTTTAGTAGTGTTGCCTAGCTTAATTAAATAATTTTCTAACCTATGATAGTTTAAAAATTGATTTTTAAGTTTGCTTTTTCTCGAAAACCACTTGTTATTATAATCGCCTCTTACCAAAGCTTTTTCAATCCAAGTAAATGTTGAAATTAACTTTGCGACTGTGCTTTTTCCGCTTCCTTGATTACCAATGAAGACAGTTACTTTTTTTATGTCAAGCCAACCGTCATTTTCTTTGTATCCATCTTTTATTGGTCCAAAGTTTTTTATTTTAATTTTGCTCATTATTTACCCGAATTACAGTATTTGCAAATTTAGCATTTTATTATTCTTTTCGAACTTTGTAAGTTTACTATTATATAATTTTTTCGCAAAATGCAGGGTGTCTTTTCGGGTGACGCATAACGACAGACTGTGAATTAACCTTACAATCTGCCTAATAATTTTTCCATAAGTAATTGCATAAAAGTAGAATATTTCAATCAAGATTTCGTATCGTGAAATAAATTAAAAGGCATGAATTTTTATTACTTCGCAAGATCGTTTTC
>JAYVOC010000065.1:0-3461 GCA_043758125.1 Bacteroidota bacterium
GTGGTGAACATTTGCGAGCCTAAAAAACTTACGAATATGCGTGCGTCTGGTTCTGATGACAACGTACGTATTGCACCTAAAATTAATTTCTCGTTAGAAGAATCGATGGAATATATTGAGAAAGACGAATACTTAGAGATCACTCCGAAATCATTACGAATGAGAAAAGTTTACCTCGACGAAAATGAGAGAAAGAGAAACTCGAAAAAAGTTGAAATGCAATAAATAGTTTTGTTTGATATCCTCAATTAAAAAGCCCTATAGTCATTAACCTACAGGGCTTTTTAATTGAGGATAAATTATGCTTACCAGATTTTAGCTCTTACAGCTTCTTCTCGGTACATTTTATCTCCTGGCTTTACATCGAAAGCTTGGTAAAATTCAGTAAGATTTGTTACAGTATATGCACGGAAATTACCCGGTGAATGTTCATTTGTTAAAACCATATTACGTAGGTATTCATCTTTAAAACTACCTCTCCAAACTTGAGCAAATGCAAGAAAGTAACGTTGATCACCTGTAAAGCCATCAATAACTTCTGCAGGTTTTCCGCCTAATGATAAATGATATGCTGCTAAGGAAGTTGTAATTCCACCTAAGTCGGCAATGTTTTCTCCTATCGTTAATTCACCATTTACTTTTAAACCTGGAAGCGCTTCATAAGCATTAAATTCTTCGATCAATACTTTTGATTTCCAATCAAATTTACTACGATCAAGATCTGTCCACCAATCTGATAAATTTCCTTTTCCATCATACTTTGATCCTTGATCATCGAAACCATGTGTAATTTCATGACCTATAACAGCGCCAATTGCGCCATAGTTTACGGCATCATCAGCATCAGGATAAAAGAAAGGAGGCTGCATAATAGCAGCTGGAAAAACGATCTCATTTAAAGTAGGCTCGTAATACGCATTCACTTGGTGAGGTAACATTTGCCATTCCGATTTATCAACAGGCTGACCCAATTTTGCAATCATACGATTAT
The DNA here is from genome assembly GCA_043758125.1 of Bacteroidota bacterium. Taxonomy (GTDB): domain Bacteria; phylum Bacteroidota; class Bacteroidia; order AKYH767-A; family OLB10; genus JANXSD01. Next base: position 992 of record JAYVOC010000065.1, read on the forward strand.
AATCAAATACACTTGAACGCATCATATTTTTAATATAACCTTCGGTAGTAATTTCTAGCTTCGAATAATCTTTCCATTTATCTGGGTAACCAAGTTTTGTATTAAACATACTTAATTTTTCAAGTGCCTTTAATTTTGTTTCCGGACTCATCCAATCAAGATTTTGAATGCGTACTTTGTAGGCAGCAAGTAAATTATCTACCATCTTTTTAACACGAATTTTTGATGACTCAGAGAAATATTTATCTACATAAACCTTTCCTACAACTTCACCTATTGCTTCATCACAAGCATTTAAAACACGCTTCCATCGCGGACGCATAACTTTAGTTCCGCTAAGGATTGTTCCATAAAAACTAAAATTTTCATTTAAGAAATTACTACTTAAATAAGGTGCTGATTCATGTATAAGATGCCAGTTCAAATATGCTTTCCAATCACCTACTGAAAGTGAATCAAACATCGTATTAAGGCGTTGATAAAACTCTGGTTGATTCATACTCATTGGGAATTTCGCAGTAGCACCAGTGGTATTAAGGTACAATTCCCAATCAATAGAAGGAGTTAATGCTGCTAATTTTCCAAAGTCATAACGGTTATAATTTTTTTCATCATCACGTAAATCAACTCGCGATTTAGATGCCTTTGCGAATACTGTTTCTATCGCCATTACTTTCTTCGCATTTACATCAGGATTTTTATCACCTGACATACTCAACATTTTTGCCACATGCTTCAAATATTCTTCACGAATCTTTACTGATTTATCATCTGTTTTAGTGTAATAATCACGATCAGGTAATCCTAATCCACCTTGCGAGAAGTAACAAATATTTTCATCACTTTTTTTGATGTCGCGATAAACATAAAAATTGAAAACACCACCAAATCCACTTTTGTGCATGGTAGCAATTGTTTCGATTAGCTGTTGCTTATTCGAAATTTTATCGATTAGATAAAACTGTTCTTTCAACAAAGTGATTCCTTGAGATTCGATAGCCACAGTATCCATAGCAGTGTTATAAAAATCCCTTAGCTTTTGGCGTGGTGTTCCCATTTCTGCACCTTTATCAGATGCAGCTTCTTCAACCATCATTTTAATTTTCTTGTTGTTTGCATCTGCAAGAACATCGAAACTTCCCCATCGTGGTTGGTCAGCAGGAACTGGATTATTTTTTAGCCACGTTCCATTAGCGTATTGGTAAAAGTCTGTTTTAGGACTCACCGATTTATCTATTGCAGCGACATCTATTCCACTTCGACCTAGATCGTCGGGCATAAATCCGCTTATAACTATCGCAGAAACAATACTTAAGCCTGCAACAGCTCGTTGTACTTTAGTTTTTAACATGTGTTTTTTGATTTTCAAGGTACTAAGAAACGCATACTATATGATTGAACAAAATTATTAGACCATAAAGCCTTAATATTTGACAAAAGACATATTACAAACCACAAGTATTTTGATCAGCCCATATCTGCAATTGGTCGTTCATTTGGGATATATTAGCGAAAAAACTATGCCCGCAAGTAAGCACACTTATCTTTGAAATATGATTGAAAAATTTTTAGAACGTTATAATCAACGAATTTTAAATCCACGCATCAACAGTGTAATTCTACATGCGATGTTTTGGATTGTATGGCTTTCACGTAATCTTTATGATATCATCACACCATGGGGATGGAAATGGGGTTTAATTTATACAGCCATTGTGTTTATCAGTCAAGCGCCAATGGTTTATTTACATCTCTATGTTTTAGTTCCTAAACTTCTTAATAAGCGAAAATACTTTGTTTACTTTTTCATTACTGGATTACTCATTTTTTGTTATTCTCACTGGAACTTTGCCATGATGCAAGCGCTTCCGAAAAAAGAAATGCCAGATACGATGTTAAGATATTTGGAACGACTAAAACCCAACTTCGATTTATTAGAAGGAATGATCGTTGTGATTCTTACCTACTCCTTAAAATATACGCTTATAGCATTCATAACACAGAATGAATTATTACGATTACAAAAGGAAAAAATATCACTTGAATTAAATGCATTAAAAGCCCAAATTCATCCTCATTTTTTATTCAACACATTGAATAATTTATATTCATTAACATTAAAAAATTCAGACAAAGCTTCAGAAGTAGTTTTGAAATTATCGGATATCATGCGCTATGTGCTTTATCAATCAAATGAAGAGAAAGTTCCATTGATAAAAGAAATAGATTTTATTAGAAACTACATGGAACTTCAACGTATTCGTTACACAACAAATTATGAAATCAGTTTTTTTGTGAATGGTGTTAGTGATGATTTAGTTGTTGCTCCATTATTATTTATAGATTTTATCGAGAACGCTTTCAAGCATGGATTAGAAAAAAGATTTAACGATGGATATGTGAAAGTTACTATTGATATTGATGAAAATAAAATTGAATTTTGCGCAAAAAATAGTAAAGGTCAAGGAGA
>JAYVOC010000066.1:0-3919 GCA_043758125.1 Bacteroidota bacterium
TCATGGAAGTCGTTTTAGGGGGCGCAACGAAATTAGAAAATATCAATCAAATAACCGAACTTTGTCACAATATGTACGATTTATAAGGGGTCAATACACAAATAAAGTAATATGTGTTTGCAAAATGCTTTAACTATTTTATTTTCACTTTCATTAATTCAGTTAAGGTTATTGCAAACGGAATTCCAGCGGTCGTCAACGGATTATTACTTGCCCTATTTGTATTGTATTTTTCTAACTCATTGATATTAAAGCATACTACATTTAAGTTATTTCATTATTTATCTTGGCATGAGCAACATTTTCTATATTTTTTAGTGCATTGACTGATGCATTTTTTTTAAAGTTTTTGCGTGCTATTTTTTTTCATCATTATAAAATTTCTCTATCAAATCCTTCGTCTTTCGCTTGCGTTAAAATTCTCAAAGCGTTCTTTGCTTGTTTTGGTGAAAGGACTGCTTTACGATTTGCTAGTACACCTAAATTGTATGAGAGCTTTCTATCAAAAGGAGTGAAGCGATTATTTTCCTTAGCCCACTTTGAAAGTGCAAACCAAACTTCGCCTTTTATTTTCCCTGCTTCATTAATCATTTTTGATTCTTGCGGTGAAAGTTCTTGTCCTACCAAATCACTCTCAACATAAGTGTCTGCATCTTTTCTGATTTCATCGCTTATTGAATTTGTGTCAATGAATTTATCTTTCAATGTCAACCAACATTCCTGTTTCTTGCACCACTCACCAATGTTCATCCCTGATTTTGAAGGTGTGTTAATATGTTTCCAAACTACATCAATCATTTGCTCAACAAGGTTATTGATTGATTCGGAAATTATTTGGTTCTCCCAGATGATATCAAGATTCAATTTCTTGTTGGATTTGTATGAAAGCCAAGCAAGAATGTAGGAAACCATGTTCGCTTTATATCCCCCCAAATTTCTTTTCGCAACTATTCTATCAATCTCTTTGAAAAGAATTGCCCTTGCAATTAAACGCTGATAATATTTTTTACTAACCTCATTTCTTTCTGTTGCTATTCCTTTGGTGAAAATTTTGAAATTATTTTCTGCACCCTTGCCAACATCATAAGGTCTTTGCCACCAACTCATTTCATACTTTGACAAATCTGTTTTAGTGAACTTTTGCTTCTTGGGATATTCCTTTTCAAATAATTTTTCTTTACCTCCTTTCTTGGATTTGTCATCAAGGTATTGTCCTCTCGCTCGTTCGTAAAACCATTTATTAGTTGCTTTACCACCTGTTTTCGTTGGCACCCATTCCGTTCTTGAAAAATTTTCAATTGCTACATGATAATCACTGTTAGAACTGAAATCGGAATCTTTAATGATTGTTTGCGTGTTTGCAAATCGTGAAATCTTAGGAACAATTTCTTCCATTTCTCCCTTCTTCTCTACAACGGAAATTTTCATTTGTACAAACACTTTTGACAAATCATTTTCTTTGTCGGTTGATGTTGCAAAAATTGAAGCTGTTGTTTGACCTCCGTTTACTACTTGCCAATTTTCAATTCGTGTGATGTATGGAACATTATCTTCAAACTCAATAGTTACTTTTTCTGCCGTTGTAGAAATCCCATTGTTGTATGCAAAAAACATATCAGGTTCTTTTCTGATTGTGTCCCTGATTCCTTGATTCACTTTTGCTTTGAACTGTAAAAATGTTCTTACATTTTTTTCAAGTAACCCTTGTCTGTATTTGCCATAAATCTGTGCAAGTATTTTTCCAGGGATTATTGCTAAGTAAGCATCAACTTTTTCGCTGACTTTATCCATGTGCAAACATTGCAACTTGTGGTTGTAATCATTTAGAAAATCAATTTCAATTTTCTGTTTGCCTGAACGAATTAAATATTGCTGATAAACTCTTTCAATAGCCCACAATTGAAAGTCAATGTAGATTCCTTTCTCTTCCCTTGTTTCGGGAACTATGTCTGCCGATGATTGTCCGTTTGTGAGAACAAAAATTCTAAGATTCTTTACTGTGTCTTTTGTTTGTTCAACTACTTGCACCACATCAAAAATTGCAGTGTCCGATTCATCAACCTTTGCAGATAGTTTTCCTTCTCTTGCTTGCCAGAAAAAATTCTCTGCTTTGCTGAAAGCATCTGCAATGTCTTTATCAGAAACTTTTGTAAGTCGTTGTTCGCTTTTAAAAATGCTTACAAATAAATCAATCGCCTCATTATCCTCGTCATAATTCCATGCGTTGATTTTTATTCCTCTCACTTTGTAATGGCACAACTCACCTGCAATCACTTCACCTGAATCAATTGTGTATTCAAGAATGTCTGTTGTGATTGCATCCTCTTGTGAGATTTTTTCTTCATCAACTGTGATGAGTGCTTCTTCTAAAAAATTAACTGCAAATTCTGATAAGTCCATAGTTAAAGATGGTTTTGTATTTCTGTTTTTATTTCAAAAGGGGTGCAAGCCGAAACAACTATTGAATATTTTAAATCGCCAACCCCATCAGGTAAATTGCCTTGTAGTAATCTTGGAAAACCTTCTACAACTTCAAAAAATCTCATTTCAAAAAGTGAAAAACCTGTTGTGTATTTCTCTGCATGAATTTCATTGTAGCCATACTTAGCAAGTTTGATTTGAAATTGAAATGTTGCGAATGGGTCTTCTTGAAGTTGCGTATAAATTTCTCCTATCAATTCAGGCAAAGTTCTTTCGGGCATATTGCTGTGTAAGTTCAAAGCAAACAATGAAAGATAAAGGTGTTCAAGTCCTGTGCTATCTAATTGCCTTTCGGATGAAATGACAAATTTTTTGTGTTGCTTGCTTGAAGTTGTTTTTACTTCAACTGCAATATTTTTTATTTGGAAATCGTGATTGGTTTTGTCCGAACCTGTCCAATAAAAAAGTGATTCGGTGAATGAATATTTTTGAAATAAATAATCTCTAAGAAAATGCAATTCACCTACAAGCCCTTTCTGGCTTCCAATGGGAAGAATTTCATTTTCTTGTTTCTCAAAAAATATTTTCCACTCATTCAAAACTCTTGTCAAAGTAGCATTGAGATTTATTCTATTCTGCAAGCGAATTATCTTGTCGCACAAATCTGAAATGACTAATTCAAAAATGTTGTCAGTGTTCGGAATTGATTGAGTAAATTTTATAAACTCTACATTATTGAATTCGCCAAGAGATGTAACAGTAATTACAATTTCAAGCCCTCTGAATCGTGGTAAATTATCAGTGATAATGTCGTGGTCGTGGTCAGGTTTGATGTATAACAAACGAACTCCTTTTCTGAAATCAGTTGCAAGGAAAACAGGAAACAAACTATTTGAAGGAATCCGTCTTGCAATTTGAGTTTGCAAAGGATTGCTTCTGGATTCATTATTTATTGACTCCCAAATGTTGTGATAATCAATCATAGCTTGACAATTCTAATTCCTCATAAACACTGTTTATGTCGTAAGTGGATTGTTTAAGGTTATCGTTGTTAGGCCAACTGATTGCAAAACCAAAAGGCTTTCTTTCCAATGTCAATAATTCAGCAGGCAAATCTTCTGTTGCTCTATAGTTTTCAATTAGCAATGGATAAATGGTAATCAACGGTGTATTCAATCTTGGTTCTAAACTTCTAAGTGCTTCACTGGTTGCTGTTGTTTCAATTTCAAAATCTATTTTTTCATCAACATTGCTTACAATTCTTCTTACAAAAAGTCGGTTGTTAATGAACTCATCTTTTATTGACCTTGTAAGTGGTTTTACATCTAAACCTCCAACTTGAATATTTTCCTCTGTTGTTGTTCTTCTAAGTGAAGCCAAAGCAACATTCCAAACATCAAGTATTGTGTTTGGGTCTTGACCTTCTGATTGCTTGTTTATGAATTCAACAATTCTTTCTGTGTTTGATGCTGGTGCACCTCTGAAAGAAATGTATTGA
>JAYVOC010000067.1:0-10313 GCA_043758125.1 Bacteroidota bacterium
CCAATTGTTGTTTTTAACTTTTGATCTTGCTCTTCTCCAATAATTGTTTGCGCCTGCACAATACATTGATCACAAATATGTCCATTGATGCCTGCAATAAGCACATTGGCCTGACTTTTATCACGACCACAAAATGAACATACGATTTCCTGTTTATTCTTCACGATGGTATCAAATTTAAGAAAAGCCGACCTCTTATGAAAGCCGGCTTTAAATTATTTATTTTTAAATTACTTAGTGCGGGTAAGCACTTCGTCAATCATTCCGTATTCTTTGGCTTCAGTAGCGGTCATCCAATAATCACGATCAGAATCTTTCCAAACTTGTTCGTAATCTTTACCTGAATGTAAAGCAATAATTTCATAAAGCTCTTTCTTCAATTTTTGGATTTCGCGTGCTGTGATTTCGATATCAGATGCTTGACCTTCTGCACCACCCATCGGTTGATGAATCATTACACGTGAATGTTTTAAGGCGCTACGTTTCGTTTTTGATCCCGCACAAAGTAGTACAGCAGCCATTGATGCCGCCATTCCAGTACATACCATCGATACATCTGGTTGAATCCACTGCATCGTATCATAAATACCTAAGCCAGCATAAACAGAACCACCTGGACTATTTATGTAAATTGTGATATCACGTTTTGCATCCGACGACTCAAGGAATAGCAATTGTGCTTGAATAATATTCGCAACATAATCATTAATTCCTACACCTAAAAAGATGATTCGATCCATCATAAGACGGGAGAATACATCCATTTGAGCAACGTTTAATTGGCGCTCTTCGATGATAGTTGGTGAAATGTAATCAGCATATACAGAATTGATGTATCCGTCAACGCCTGCACTGCCCATACCGCGATGTTTCACGGCATATTTTGTAAATTCTTTGCGGTAGTCCATAAACTTTTAGCTTGTTTGCTTAATGGTGATGATGTTCGTGTTTAGCCATGATGTCAACAAATTCATCGTGACTTACAGATTTAACGTCTTTTGAGATGATTTGGTTCACATATTCGAATACTTTTCTTGATGAAAGGCTTTCGAAAGATCGTTGAACTGAATCTTGATTTTGAAGATACTTCTCCGTCATCTCTTTAAGATAGTCTTCAGTAAGCATGTGAGCTTGTCCGTAGCGAAGGTATTGATCCATAATCATAGTACGGGTGTAATTCTCAATCTCTTCTTTACTAACATCCATGTTTTGATCTTTATAGATCTTATTTTCGATGAGTCGCCATTTTAAATCACGAGCATATTGATCATATTCAGATTGTAACTGGTCGTCTGTAATTTTTTCGTTCGTACGTTTTAGCCAACGTTTTAAAAACTCATCTGGAAGATTAAGCCCAGATTCTTTCAACATAACATCTTCTAACTCATGTTTCGTTGCATTTTCACTTTCATATTTATAACCTTCAGCTACTTCAGAACGAATCTTTTCACGAAATCCTGCTTCATCAGTTACAGCATCAGCGCCATAAATACGATCGAACAATGTTGTATTTAATTCTGCTGCAACAACCTTATTGATACGCTCTATTGTACAACGAAAGTTCTTATTATAGCTTTGCGGATCTTCTTCTTTAAGTCCTAATAAATATTTTATTTCGGTACTACTTTTTAATGCAACTACTGGGTTGAAGTCAACAACATCTCCAATCTTACGACCAACAAACAATTGACGTTGTTCGGAGTCAGTTATTTTATCGAATAATAAAAAAGATTGATTACTATGACCACCTTCTAAGATATTGCCGTTAGTATCGAGCTCATCAAATTTCCCATAAATGGAGCATTCCATATCAGAAACCTCTGGAGTAATATATTCACCATAACGCTTTTGAATTTTTTCAACCTCATCGTTGATTGTCTTTTCGCTTACTTGAATATCATAAGTTACAAAAGTGTGAGCAGGAGGAAGAGTAACATTTACTTCAGGAGCCATTCCCATTTCAAAGGCAAATTCGAAATCAGAAGGTTTTTCCCAGTCGATATCAATATCGCTTTCCGCCTTCGACATTGGATGACCGAGGATTTGAATATTATTATCGTTTAAATATTTATCTATTGAATCTGCAACAATACGGTTAAGCTCTTCTGCAAGCATTGCTTTTCCGTACATCTTACGAACAAGATTTATTGGAACCATACCTGGACGAAAGCCTGGCATTGATACTTTTTTGGAATACTTGCGTACAGCGGTATCTACCTGAGATTTGTAATCTTCAGGTTTGAGCTGCACTTTTAAGACTGCGTTAAGAGAATCGATTTTTTCTTGTACGATATTCATGAATTGAGAATGTATTACACTAGAATGGGTAAAAATGGTTTTAATTTACAGAACTGTCAATTTGTAGAGAAAGCAGGCCTTGCCAGAGAGCTCAACCTGCTTTTTATTTATTTTTCATTTAAAACTTGATGAAAATCCGAGAAAAAATTCTCGGATTTTCGTTGTTGTGCGCATGAAGGGACTCGAACCCCCACGCCTCGCAGCACCAGATCCTAAGTCTGGCTCGGCTACCAATTACGACACATGCGCAAACCTCTCATAAAGAACGAATCCAAACTTGAGGCTGCAAAAATAAGAAAATTTCCAGAAGTACGATCTACCAATCACTAAATTCTCAATTTTGCAGTATTAATCTTCAAATCAAATTGCAACCATGCTCCAAATTATCCCAGGCAACATTAAACCAGCTGAATTTCACGCGTATATGACTAGTGCGATTGCTCCAAGACCTATTGCTTTTGTGAGTTCCTGTAATCGTGATGGCGGAATAAATTTAAGTCCGTTCAGTTTTTACAATGCATTTGGGTCGAATCCACCATTAATAATTTTCAGCCCATCGCTACGAGGGAAGGATGGTGGACTAAAAAACACTTTAGAAAATGTAAGGGAAGTGGATGAAGTGGTGATAAACGTTGTTAATTACGCTATGGTTCAGCAAATGTCGTTAGCAAGTACAGAATATCCAAAAGGTGTTGATGAATTCGTGAAGGCAGGATTTACACCAATTCCATCAGAGGTTGTTAAGCCACCAAGGGTAAAAGAATCGCCGGTTCAGATGGAATGCAAAGTGAAGCAAATAATACAGACTGGGGTAAAAGGTGGTGCTGCTAATTTAGTAATATGTGAAATCGTTATGATGCATGTGAATCATGACATCTTAAATGAAAAGGGGATTATAGACCCGCATAAAATTGATCAGGTTGCACGATTAGGTGGAGATTGGTATACACGCGCATCAAAAGGTCTTTTTGAAGTTCCTAAGCCTTTAAAAACTTTAGGGATGGGTGTTGATGCTTTACCAGAATCAGTACGCAATAGTAAAATATTAACGGGAAATGATTTGGGAATGCTCGGTAATACTGAAAAGTTACCTGATGAAGAACAACAGTTGCTTTATGAGAATCGTTCTGACGTGAAGAATTTTTTTTCCGTTTTAGCAGGAGATCCAGAGAATTTAACAAATGCAGTGCACCTTGCAGTACATAAATTACTCGGTGATAACACTATTACAGAGGCATGGATGTTATTAGTAGCACATCAAAAAAAATAATCATTTCTCCTCTGAAAACAATATTTTTCTCCTCGTAGCATAGAGGGTAAAAAATCTTATATTTTTCTCCTCTAGCGCCCCTCTAAGAAATTAACAAAATTTGAGTAGTGCATTGTTAATAAATTCCCTCTGTGTCCATAGTGATGCTCAGAGGGGGAGAGTATATTTACCCAACTCAAAATCATTAACGATAAATAAAATGGCAACCAAAAAAGCAAAACCTGCTAAAAAAGCTGCGGCTCCTAAAAAAGCTGCAAAGAAAGCTGCTCCTAAAAAAGCTGCTGCACCAAAAAAAGCTGCTAAGAAAGCTGCTGCTCCTAAAAAAGCTGCTGCTAAGAAAGCTGCTGCTCCTAAGAAAGCTGCTGCTAAAAAAGCTGCTGCTCCTAAAAAAGCCGCTGCTCCTAAGAAAGCTGCTAAAGCAAAAGTTAAGCGTACTCCCAACGCGGCCTTCATGCGCCCTATGAATATCAGTGCTATTCTTGCACCGATTGTAGGTAGCAAACCACTTCCTCGTACTGAAGTTGTGAAAAAAGTGTGGGAATATATCAAGAAGAACAAACTTCAAGATCCTAAAGAAAGACGCAACATTATTGGTGATGCGAATCTTGTAAAAGTATTCAATGGTAAGAAAACAGTTTCAATGTTTGAAATGACAAGCCTTATCAATAAGCAATTATCTTAATTTTCTAATTAAGATATTAAGAAAGGCGAACTGAAAAGTTCGCCTTTCTTATTTAGAATAGTTTTATGGCATTAATATTCTATCAAATTAATTGAAGATAATTTAGCTTCTCTATCTTTGAAAACCAATTTATTCCAATTGCTATTAGAAAATAAATATTAAATTATGCATGATAATCACGATGAAGAACATTTTCAAAGTTCGGAAGTAGTAAAAGATATTGTTATTGGAATGGCCGATGGCTTAACGGTTCCCTTCGCTTTGGCAGCTGGATTAAGCGGAGCCGTAGCATTAAATAAAATTGTAATTACAGCAGGAATAGCAGAGATAATAGCAGGTTCTATTGCAATGGGATTAGGTGGTTATTTAGCAGGGAAAACAGAAGAAGATCATTATGCCGCAGAACTTCGTCGTGAATATGATGAGGTACTTAGAGTTCCAGAAAGAGAAAAACAAGAGATCAGAGATATTCTTTCTGATTATGGTATCACAAAAGTTACGCAAGATGTTGTAGCAGATGAATTATCGCTCAATAATGATAAGTGGGTGCAATTTATGATGCGGTTTGAATTAGGATTGGAAGAACCAAAAGCGGATCGTGCAAAGAAGAGTGCCGCAAACATTGCTTTATCTTATGTTGTAGGTGGATTCATTCCATTAAGTGCATATTTCTTTACTGATCATCCTAAAGATGGACTTTTAATTTCTGCAATTGTAACATTACTCGCACTATTTATTTTTGGATATTTAAAAAGCAAAGTTACTGATCAACCTCCATTAAAAGGTGCAATAAGAACGATGATGGTTGGTGCATTAGCTGCTGGTGCAGCATATTTTATTGCAAGTTTGATTAGTACATAGATTGATACTATAATAGCTTTAGATGATGGATGATCAGGAGCCAAAACATGTGCGTAGGGAACGATACAAAGGAACTCATCCCAAATCTTTTAAGGAAAAATATAAAGAGCTTCAAGCTGAATCTTATATAGAAGATGTTGCTAAAGTTATTCAGCAAGGGCGAACTCCAGCAGGAATGCATCGTTCAATTTGTGTTAATGAAATATTAGAATTTCTATCAATTACTCCTGGGCAAATTGGGTTAGACGCAACACTAGGATATGGCGGACATAGTTTAGAAATACTGAAATGCTTGGTTCCGAACGGACATTTATTTGCCATTGATGTAGATGCATTAGAGTTGCCGAAGACTAGAGAGCGATTAACAACTCTTGGCTTTGGCTCAGATGTTTTAACGATTAAAAAAATGAATTTTTCTGCTATTGATCAAATAGTAGCTGAAGCAGGACCTTTGAATTTTGTGTTAGCTGATTTAGGCGTTTCATCGATGCAAATTGATAATCCTGAAAGAGGATTCTCATTTAAGATTGAAGGTCCATTAGATTTAAGACTTAATCCCAAAAGTGGGTATCCTGCATCCGCACTTTTAAAAACTATTTCTAAACAAAAGTTGGAAGAGCTTTTTATAGAAAATGCTGATGAGCCTTATGCGCAAAATATTGCAAATGCGATTACTAATTTTAGATCAAGAGAAATCGTTATTGAAACTACAACTCAATTACAAGAAATCATTGAAGGAGCTTTAATATTTTTGCCAAAGGATATTCGAAAAGATGCAATTAAGAAATCATGTCAACGTTGTTTTCAAGCTTTGCGCATTACTGTTAACGATGAATTTGGTGCATTAAATAAGTTTTTAGAAAAGCTTCCAGAAGCTCTTGCTTCAGGAGGACGTGTTGCAATACTTTCATTTCATTCAGGAGAAGATCGTCGTGTTAAAAAATCATTTCAACATTTGTTCCGTGAAGGCGTATATAGCGAAATTTCAATGTCACCAATTCGCCCATCTGCCGAAGAATGTAATGCTAATCCACGTGCAAAATCTGCAAAGTTGCGTTGGGCTATCAAAGCATAACAAAATAAAACAGTAAAACGAATTTTATTTTTGACGATTCGCTGATACAAATTCTTCTATTCGATTTTTAATTTCGTCGCGTATGATTCGCGTGAAAGAAAGTTTCTCTTCGTGTGTTCCTGATAAAGAAGAAGGATCAGTAAATGACCAGTGTAATTTTTGTCCTGGACCTGGGAAAATGGGACATCGTTCAGCACTTGCTTCATCACAAACGGTAATTACGAATTGAAATAATTTGCTAGATTTAAAAAATTCGAAAACATCTTTAGTTCGGTTTGATGAAATATCGATTCCAACTTCCATCATTGCTTCAACAACTATTGGGTTTAAAGTGCCAGGTTCTAACCCGGCACTTTCAGCAATAAAATTATTACCAGCAATATTATTAAGAAAAGCTTCTGCCATCTGACTTCTTGCAGAATTATGAATGCAAACGAATAATACATTTTGCTTGTTCATGACATTTATTTTGATGTTAGATATTTATAAATAAATACAGCTATAATTGCTCCCAGTATTGGTGCAGTTAGATAAATCCAAATTGACTGAAGATTTCCAGAAATAATTGCAGGCGCTAATGAACGAAAGGGATTCATTGACGCTCCACAAATAGGTCCTGCAAAGAGTGCTTCCAAACCAACAACAGCACCTACAGCGATACCTGCTGTAATCCCTTTTTCTTTTGCTCCTGTCGAAACATTAAGGATAACAAGCATCAAGAAAAAAGATAATATTAATTCGAGAATAAATGATTGGAGATCGGAACCATAAGGAATGGTAGCACCTAAATTTTTATTTGTTGGAAATAAGAAATGCAAAGTAATAGTTGCAAGAATAGCACCAATGAATTGAAAGACTGTATAAGGAAAAACTTCTTTCCATGCAAGTTTTTTAGCAAATGCAAACGCAATTGTAGCGGCAGGATTTAGATGTGCTCCTGAAATTTCACCGAGAGCATAAATCATCGTCATAACAATCAATCCGAATGTGATAGCAACTCCTAGATGTGTTATCATACCACCAGAAACTTCATTAATAATTATTGCACCTGTTCCACAAAATACCAATCCATAAGTGCCGATTAATTCCGATACGTATTTTTTCATTTACAGCAAACATCTTTATCACAACACGAACTTTCCTTATCCGCATAAACAGTAATGCTAAATATTCCTGCTTTACTATTTTTCATGTTTTCAATTTCAGAGGAAGATAAATAAGCTAGGAGAATATCATCGGGAATTAAAATTATTTTTTCTTTTTGAATTTTAATATTTTTAAATCCTGCATTTTTAATGATTTCCAAATACTCGTCTTTTTGTATCGCTCCGGCAACACATCCAACATACATTTCACTTGCGTTTTTTAATGCGAATGGTAATTCTCCAACCAATACAACGTCAGAGATGCTGAAGTGACCACCAGGCTTTAATACTCGAAAAATTTCAGCAAAAGCTTGTACTTTATCAGGGACTAAGTTGAGTACGCAATTACTTATGATCACATCCGCTCGATTAGGTCCTGATGGAATTTTTTCAATTTCCCCTAAACGAAATTCGACGTTATGAAAATTTAATTTATCTGCATTTTCTCGAGCTTTATCAATCATTATTTCAGTCATGTCAATTCCGATAACTTTTCCGGTATCTCCAACAATTGATCGGGCAACGAAACAATCATTTCCGGCTCCAGAACCTAAATCAAATACAGTATCACCTGACTTTAAATTTGCATATTCAGTAGGCAAACCACAACCTAATCCTAAGTCAGCATCTTTATTATAACCCTCAATATTTGTGTAGTCATCACTCATGATAGAATACACTTCAGTAGTGCATCCTCCCGCACCACAACAAGAAGATTTATTTTCAGAAGTTGATTGTTCTGCAATCGCAGCATATTTTTCTTTCACTAAATTTTTTATTGATTCTGAATTTTCCATTTTGTTTTTATTTAATCGTACTATTACGATAATTAACATCAAATTTTTTTAACAACAGTTCTTTTTATTAATAGGAATATTTAGCAAGTTTAGTAAATAACCTTTTGCTTTTTCGAATTCAATTTCATTAATGCAGTAACAAACTTTAGCGCCTTCAATCTCACCTTTTATTAGTCCAGCATCTTTTAATTCGCGTAAATGTTGCGACACTGTAGACTGAGAAAGCGGAAGTTCATCAACGATATCTCCACAAACACATGATGATTGTTTAAGCAAAAGTTGGAGAATTGCAACTCTAGCTGGATGAGCTAATGCTTTCGCATATTGAGCAATTTTATTATCTCTTACTGTAAATTCTTCGTTCTTAGTGCGCCCCATTAATTTATTATTATATCGTAATATTACGATTAATATTGTCAAGTGCAAAATTTATTTTTTAATTCGCTGTAAATCAAAAGACTTGTTTTTAAAATTATACCAATACTTAATATAAATAAGTTCAAAGAGGAGAAGTTATTTTTTATCAAGACGATTTAAAAAAGTCGTTGCATAGCCATTGCCTACGGAACTATTTTTTTAAGAAATATTGGTGAAAAAGAACAAGTTTACTGGACTAATTTATATTAAGTGTTGGTATTAAGTTATTGAGGAACTGATCGTGTGTCAAAAGCATCACGCAATCCATTACCTAATAAAGTAAATGACAATACTGTTAAAGCTATTGCAAAACCTGGCCAGATTGCTAAATAAGCAGCATCCACTACAATATATCCATAATTTTCTTTTATCATCATCCCCCAACTTGGCATTGGAGGTTGTGCTCCCATTCCTAAAAAACTTAGTCCTGCTTCAAGTAAAATTGCAGAAGCGAAATTTGATGCAGCAATAACGATTACTGGTCCAATGATGTTAGGTAAAATATGTTTGCTAATTATTCTGCCATTTTTATATCCAAGAGCTCGACCAGCTTCTACAAATTGTTGTTCTCTTAATGAAAAGAATTGACCGCGCACTAATCTTGCTACTTCAACCCACATCGTTAATCCTACTGCAATAAATACCTGTGCAAACCCTTTTCCTAATGCCATTGTAATTGCTACGACTAAAAGCAATGTAGGAATTGACCACACAACATTTATCAACCATAAAATTAAATGATCGATCCATCCACGAAAAAATCCAGCGATAGCACCTAATGTAATTCCTATCAACAAGGAAATTATTACTGCTATTAATCCTACTGAAAGTGAAACGCGCGTACCAACCATTAATCTACTGAATAAGTCTCTGCCAAAACGATCAGTCCCTAAAAGAAAAGTTTTCTTCACTAAACATTTTTCCTTTATGAAAACTTCTGCATTTGAATTTGCCGCATCTTTTTTGAATCCTAATTGCGTAAGTGATATATTGTTTTCCTGGCCTTTTTCTTTTGAATTACCAGTAAATTCTTCATAAAATAAATCATCACCTTTTATTTCCCATCTCTGTAAAGGAACAAAAGTGTTGTTTGCTTTAGTTCCATTAAATATTCGTGATATAAAAGTTGATTGTGTAACTTCCGGTCGTGGGATTTTTAAAAATGTTGCTGTGAAACCAGGATGTTGTAAGCTAATTGGTAAACTCATCGAATTGCTAAATGTGGTATTGTCGGGAACAATCCAGTAACATGCAATCGACATCAAGACTGCTAAGGAAATAACGCATAAGCCAAACATAGCAGGACGATGTTGCTTTAATCGTTGCCATGCTAATTTACTTGGTGATATTATTTCGTTTTGTTTCAATTCGAATTATACTCTTTGTTACCGATCTAAAATTATGATTTTTTATTGAGTTTAAGTTTTTTCATCTCATTGGCTATTTCAGTTGCATCTGGATTATTTTGATTCTCGAGATGAGCAATCACATTTTTAAAATCATGTTCATTCCGATTCTGACTTAGTTTCCAAGATCCTTCAATAGACGAAATTTTCATGGAGAAGCCTCTTACACCATTCACTTGTTTTTCAAAATAACCTTCCGACATTGTATCTACTGTTCGAGGTTTGGTTTGTGAATCTTCGTATTTTGCTTGCAAACGAATGAGATGTGATCGCAAATCTTCGTCTAAAAGTGGATTCAAAAATCCTTTAACTTGTACCGAACGGTAATTCCAAGTAGACACATTTTCTTTTTCATACCATGA
>JAYVOC010000068.1:0-2485 GCA_043758125.1 Bacteroidota bacterium
AATGGTGCAACTACAAATTCAATTACTGTATTTACAACAAATACTTATACAGTTACCATAACAGAAACATGTGGTGTCACTTCTACTACTCAATCGGTAACAGCAACGAATGCTGTTCCAGTTGTAATTGCCGCAAGTGGTCCTACAACATTATGCACTGGAGATTCAATAACCTTAACAGCAAATGGTGTTGGAAATTATCTATGGTCGAATGGTGCAACTACAAGTGCAATTACTGTTTTCACAACTAGTAATTATATGGTAACAGCGACGAGCAGTTGCGGAATTTCAAATGCAAACCAACAAGTAACATTTAATCCAGGAGCTGTTGCACTAATAAATGCGAATGGACCAACTACATTTTGCAATGGAGATTCCGTTCAATTAACTGCCTCAGGAGGAGCTAGTTTTTTATGGTCGAATGGAGCAACAACAGCTTCAATAACTGTTAACATATCTAATACTTATACTGTAACTGCAACTGCAACTTGTGGATCAAGTTCTACTTCACAAAATGTAGTTGTAAATACAGTTCCTATAACAGTTGTAAATGTAACTGGACCAACAACAATATGTCAAGGAACTAATGCAATACTTACAGCAAGTGGTGCTACAACTTATTTATGGTCAAACGGTGCTACTACTGCAAGCATATCTGTAGGAACTGCAAATAATTACACAGTTATTGGTTCAAACAATTGCGGTTCATCGAATGATGGAGTTACGATTACAGTTAACCCATTACCGATGGCAGTTATCGCCCCACTTGGTGGCATTACTACATTTTGTACTGGTGGTTCAGTAACGCTGCAAGGTTCTGGTGGAACAACTTATTTGTGGTCGGATGGTAGTACAACAAGTTCTATTTTGGTAACTGTTGGAGGTACATATACATTAACTGCAACGAATAATTGTGGAACAAATACTACTTCACAAATCACCACTGAAACTTCTCCACCAATAATTATTTTAAATGCGACCTCAACTGTATTATGTCCGAATGACAATTCTGTTTTAACAGTGACGAGTTCTGCAACAAATTATATTTGGTCGACGGGAGAAATTAGCAATAGTATTAATGTTAATTCTGCTGGAACGTATGTAATAACAGCTACGAATTTTTGTGGTAGCGATTTAGATTCTGTTGTAATCACACAAAGTAATTTATCGGCAAGTTTCATTGCGGATACGATTACTGGATCTGCACCACTTACTGTACATTTTAAAAACACTAGTCAATTTGCGAATACATTTAATTGGGATTTTGGCGATGGCAAATTTTCTACTGATACTAATCCTACGCATATCTTCTCTAAAGATGGATATTATCTTGTAGTTTTAACAGTTACTGATACGAATGGTTGTATTGATACTGCTAGTCAAACAATAATTGTTATAACTGATAGTGCTGCTTGGGTACCAAATGTATTTACTCCTAATGGGGACCAAAAAAATGATGTGTTTAATATTCTTGGTGTTGGAATTAACACAATTGATGCAAGAATATTTAATCGTTGGGGTGCAGAAGTTTATACTTGGTCGACATTAACAACAGGTTGGGATGGGAAACACAATGGTAAAGATTCACCTTCTGGAGCTTATTATTATTTAATAAAAATTACTTACAACAATGGCAAGCATGATTTGCTAAGAGGTAATGTTACTTTGTTGAGATAAAAAATATTAAGCAATTTAAACTAAGTTGATATGCATAATTTTTTATGCTAAAGAAAAATATTCTGGTTTTTCAGTTTGATGCAAACGAAGCACTCCAATGCTCACTAAGTTGACTACTATTTTCATGGCTCTCCAGCGGCTTACATTTATCAGTTTGCAATATTCTTTAAGTGTAATCTTAGGATTTTCCTGTAGATATTCGAGTAAGGCTTTTTCTTTACTTGAATAAACTATCAATGTGTGCTGCGAAGGATGTTGGCGTTTCAAAACATCTACCACAATTTTACTTGCAAGTAATGATTGATCTTTTTGACGAATGTAAACCCATTTTTTTCCTACCTCATCAACGGCATAATAAGGTTTATCCTTTCCCATAGGAATGAGTGCTTCCAAAATAATTTTCCCATTCAAATTCCATTCATGTATTTCCAATTCCAGTGGTGGATAACAATAAAATCCCGCTGCCTTTTCTAACATAAATTTTTCTTCTAATGGCTTTACACCGCTAATGCTACCATTATCATTTACTCCAACCAATAAAGTACCCCCGTAATGATTTGCAAAGGACACAATACATTTAGCGATACGATGAACACTTGAGATTTCCTTTTTAAAATCAAGCATCTCGCCTTCTCCCCTATCAATTAATTGGTAAATCCTTTTCAATTGTTCAAAGAAAATAATTAAATTTTAAATGTTAAGACTAAATAATTTTTCCTAATTATTTAGGAATAAAAAGTGTATCAAGTGTTGAATTGTAGGAAGCCCAAACTCCTAATCCACCTTTGATATTTGATTTGACATTAGA
>JAYVOC010000069.1:0-4139 GCA_043758125.1 Bacteroidota bacterium
GCTAATAATTCTTCTAAATAATGACCATAAATTTTACGGGGCATAAAACGTTCAGCCAAATCAGGAGTATGCCAAGAAAAGTATTCTTCCTTTGTTAAAATCCAATTTTGAAAATGTTTAGGTTCTTCAGGAAAGGCCGACATTCTATTGGTACGAACATTTAAAAGATGTCCGAAGCTATCAGTGGTGTAAGCAATCCCTCTGGTAAGTCGATGACCGTCGTACACTAAATTTATCGTGATTGGTGACTGCGCTTGTTTGATAAGTTGAACTAACAAGAGCGTTCCGCTGCATCCACCACCAATAATTGTAATTGTTGAATCGCTCATGATTGATTGCTACGTTCCAAAATTAATCAATTATCACTTTGAAAAAATTCACGAGAAATAGTATTATTCAGCGAATGATTTACAATTGCACCGCTACGTTTCGACACTATTTTTTTAAAACGAATAGGGAGTAATAGCATAGAGAAAATGTTTTAAATGCTTATACCAAATTTAGGTGGATAAGATTCAATTCATTTAAAAAAATGCAAAAAAAATCAGGTTATTCGCTTTCGGCAGTTGCTACTGGAGTTTCAATTATTTCGGGAACTATAAAATGAGAAATGTGAATATAAGCTGATTTAGCTGGGATTACATCAAGTGCACAATCAAAAATATTTGCAGCTACATGTGGTGCTTTTGATAAAATTGTTACCATACCGTTATTCTTCGATTGATAAACTCCTCCAATAGTTATTTCCATGATGTAATGATACGACAATTGGGCGAGGTAAAACCAATTCTTAAATAAATTACTATAAAAAGGCGAAGTAATTTCTTATCAAGACGAATAAAATAAATCGAAGCATAGCAATAGTTTCTCAAACTATTTATTTAAAAAGAATTTTCATCTCACTTAAGAAATTAATCCACCGATATATTCTTTTGTAAGTTGCTCTTTTGGGTTCTCAAAAATTTCTTTTGCGGGACCGAATTCGATGATTTCCCCTAAGTACATAAAAACCACATAATCGGCTAGTCGGCGTGCTTGTCGTAAAATATGCGTGACTAAAATGATGGTGTATTCTTGTTTTAACTCATTGAAACTCTCTTCAATTTTTTTACTTGAAATAGGATCTAAAGCTGAAGTAGGTTCATCACATAAAATAATTTCTGGCTCAATAGCTAAACCTCGTGCTAAGCATAAACGTTGTTGTTGACCGATAGATAATTTTGAAGCAGGATCACGCATGCGATCATGCACCTCATCCCATAAGGATGCGATGCGTAAATATTTTTCTGCTTTTTCTTGCAATATCTTTTCATCCTTTATGCCATGTAATTTTAATCCGAAAACAATATTTGCATAAATCGACATGGGTAATGGAGTGGGGCGTTGAGCGAGTAATCCCATTTTTTTACGGAGCGTTGTTGGATCCTCATAATCATCGTAAATATTTTTTCCGTTTATTAAAACTTTTCCATTGATACTTACACCTCTGCTATTTTCAATGAGTCGATTCATCGTTTTTAATAACGTAGTTTTTCCACAGCCAGATGGTCCGATGATAGCAGTGATAGCTTTATCAGGAAAATTAATACTTATATTTTTTAGGATTTGTTGATCACCGATGTGAACATTCAGATCGCGAATACCTAAGTGTGGATTTATCTGCATATTAGCGGCTGTGTTTTTGATATTTTGCAGTGATCAATCTAGAAAGAATACTAATCACTAAAATAATTATTGTTAATACTAATGCAGCTGCATACGCTCTACCTCTTACTACTTCGAATGGAGATCCTAATTGAAAAAAGATAGAGAGTGGGAGAGAAGCAACGGGGTCTGTTATTTTTTCTGGAATATTATCAGTGAATCCTGCGGTGAACATTACAGCCGCGGCATCACCAATTGCCCTTCCGAATCCTAATAATGTAGCAGTAACAATTCCAGGTAATGCTTTACGAAGAATTACTTTTGTTGCCATCTCCCAACGTGTTGCACCAAGAGAGAGTGCAGACTCATGCAATTCTTTCGGAATAGTTTTTATTACTTCATCCATACCACGAACCATAATGGGAAGAATAAGTAAAGTGAGTGTAACAATTCCTGCAAGGAGAGATGCTTTTAATCCTAATGCAAGCATTAAAATAAATCCAAATGCACCGAATACAATCGAGGGGATTCCCCATAACATATCCAAAGCTGTTCTAACAATTACTGCATTACGTGAATACTGACTTGCATAAATATTTAGCCAAATAACAATTGGAAGGGAGAGTAGTAATCCAAAAATAGTAGCACCTAATCCTAACAGAAGTGATCCGCAAATTGCATTAAGAATACCACCGCCGCCACCCATATAAAATCCACCTTGAGGTTTTTGAGAAATCATTTCCCAACTTAAATTTGGAATTCCTTTCCAGAGTATCGTAAACAAAATAAAAAGCAATCCGAAAAGAATTGAAAATGTTGCCAGTTTCATTAATCCGAAGAAAATTTTCTCTTCTATCTTTTTAAAATATTTGTGTTTCATCTTTGCTTACGTAATACTTTTAGTAACACGTTTCAAAACATAAGCAGATGCCATATTGAAAAATAAAATTACTGCAAGTAATATTAATGCAGCAAACATTAATGCAGCATCGTATTGCGGAATAGAAAGCATTTCGCCATAATTATTTGCGATCAAAGCAGGAATTGGATAACCTGATTCGAATAAATTTTTCGGAATCTGAACAACATTTCCAACCACCATCAAAACAGCAATTGTTTCACCAATAGCTTTTGAGATTCCTAAAATTGTTGTCGCCATAATTCCTGGTAAACATTTTCTCCACACAACTAGTTTGATCATCTGCCAACGCGTAGCACCTAATGAAAGCGTGCTGTCTCGAAGTTCTTGTGGAACAGCTTGCAATACTTCGATAAGTAAATGCATCATTACCGGAACTACCATGATTGCTAATACAAGTGAACCTGTAAGTATGCAATAGCCAGAAGTTGCATAACCAAAAAATGGAGCAACGTGATCTCTTACAAATGGGACAATCATTAATACTCCCCAAATTCCATAAATTACAGAAGGAACACCAGCAAGAATATCGATTAACGGTAAAACAATTTTTAAGATTGATCGTGGTGCTAATTCTACTAAATAGGTTGCAGAAAGCAAACAAATTGGGAATGCAATTAAGAGTGAAAATGTTGTTATTTGAAAAGTGCTGATGATAAAAGAAAGGAATCCAAATTTCCCTTTCATCGGACTCCAAATTGTAGAAAATAATAATTCACTTAATGAATGTTCAAGTAATAGTGGCCAAGATTTATAAATTAATCCGATCGCAATTAAAACTAAAACAGCAACGCAACATACGGATAAGAACGCAGAGAAACGACTTGCAAAACGATCCTTAAGTATTCGTAGGCTCATTGATTGAGTTTGGCACTTTCCGTTCGTAAAATCTCACTATCAAGTTTTACATACCCAGCTTTTTCAACTTGTTCTTGTCCGTTTGATAAGATCCAATTTAAGAATGCTTTTACAATTGGATTTTTTGTTTTTCCTTTTGTTACGAAATACAATTCGCGTGCTGGTGGAGAAGGAAATCTATTTTGTACAACAGCTAAATTCAGACTGTCGATTGTCTCATAAAAATCTTCTTCAGGATCAATTTTTCCGTTACCATTTACATCGATTGGTAAAGGAAGAATACCAGGTAATGGTTTACGCGTTTTAATGTCATACACATAATTGATATTATTAAAGCCAAGTCCTAAAGGATTTTTCATTATTGCCTCTGATAAACCAGGATCTCCAAAAACTCCTGTGCCTTTTAAATCTTCTTGTTTTCCACCTAAATATTTTGCCCAAGTTTCTGGAGCGCCAGCTGCATCTGATCGCGTAAATAATAATACTTTATCAGAACCCGCTAAGCCAGTAAACTCATTCCATGTACATTGTTTACCGTCCATGTACATCGACTTAAACTGTGCTTGACTTAATCCTTTTTTTAATAGAACATTTAGTTGTGGATTATTTGCATTAATAGTTGGAACTACTGCATCTTTGGCAACAGAAATACTAAAAACTCCTTTCTTTAATTCTTCTTCGTTAATAGCTCTAGAAATCATTCCAATATCTACAGCTC
>JAYVOC010000070.1:0-8431 GCA_043758125.1 Bacteroidota bacterium
CTGCTATAGTCCACCATAACAGTGATTCTATATTCTGGGCTTGGAACCAAGAGCATTTCAACATTTCGTGCAGGTTCTTCATAAGAGAGATTTTCTTCAATTATGTAAACATCACGTTTAGCATTTTGTTCAACCGTTCCAGCTTCAAGTAACGCATCAATAAATGCTTTTGAGCTTCCATCCATGATTGGAACTTCAGGGCCATCAATTTCAATAATTACATTATCGATTTCTAGACCTATCAAAGCTGCCAAGGCATGTTCGGTAGTGCTAACACGAGCGCCATTTTGTTCTAATGTAGTTCCACGCGAGGTGTCCACAACATTATCTGCATCCGCATCAATGAATGGTTTACCTGGTAGATCTATACGTTGAAATTTAAACCAATGGTTTTCTGGAGCTGGTTTAAAAGTTAAAGTTGCCTGAATACCTGTATGCAGACCAACGCCTGAAACGGTTACGGGTTTGCGAAGAGTAATTTGTTTCTGCGTCATGCCTTATAATGGTGACGTTGGTGTATCGCTTAAGTTGGCGATAGTCTTTTGCAGTTCTAGAATTTTCTTTTCGAGTTCTGGAAGTTTGCGAAAGAGCACATACGTACGTTTAAAATCACTGATATTAAATGCCGGTGAGCCTTGTACTACTTCATCGGCGTTAGTTATACTATTTCCTATTCCTGATTGTGCTGCTATTTTAACTCCATCTGCAATTGTAATATGGCCTACAATTCCCACTTGACCACCGATCATACAATTGTTTCCAATTTTAGTAGATCCTGCAACACCAGTTTGCGCTGCGATAACAGTATTTTCTCCTATCTCAACATTATGTCCTATTTGTATTAGGTTGTCAAGCTTTACACCTTTATGGATAATTGTAGATCCAAGTGTAGCTCTATCGATAGTGCTATTTGCACCAATCTCAACATAATCTTTAATGATAACATTGCCAATTTGAGCAATCTTTTTATAATTCCCATTATTGGGTCCGAAGCCAAAACCATCAGCGCCAATTATTACACCTGAATGGAAGGTGCAACTGTTACCAATGATGCAATCGGAGTAAATTCTAACACCAGGAAACAGAGTGCAATCGTCACCAATTTCGCAATTATCACCAACGAAAACGTGCGGATAAATTTTTACTCGGTTTCCTAATTTTACGTTTTTACCGATGTAAGAGAACGCTCCTAAATAAATACCAGTTCCATGTGATGAAGATGGATCGATAAATGAGTAATTCTCAATGCCTGATTTATCTCGTTGAATCGTATTATAAACCTCAAGTAATTTAGCGAAACTTAAGTAAGCATTTTCTACACGGATGAGTGTTGCTTTTACTGGTTTTTCAGGTATGAAATCGTTGTTAATAATTACGATTGTTGCTTCCGTATCGTATACATAAGCGGTATAGGCAGGATTTGCTAAAAATGTTAAGGATCCTGAGACACCTTCTTCAATTTTAGCTAATCTGCTAACTTTTACGTTCGGATCACCTTCTACGGTGCCTTGCAGTAATTCGGAAATCTGGCTTGCGGTAAATTCCATGACAGCTCACAAAGGTAACAAATATGACTTTGCACAAAAGACAAACCGAGTAAAAGGCTACTTATATTTCGATTAATTCAGGAAGGAGGCAGATAAAGTATTTTTTTACTGGTGATGAGAGTAAAATAACATCGAGTTGATCGCTTGCTGCAGTTAGTTCAATGAGCTCGCCGTTTCGATATTGGATATGAATCTGTTCTTCGAGTGGATCATAAGCGCTATTGCTGATGGATCCCGTAAAGGCGAAATAATGAGCTTCATCAGCAGAAATTCCAAATTTCACTTCCGCACTAGTTAAATAGTGTTGAATATCAGCTTTAGTAAATGGATCCTTTTGAAGCTTTATCTTGTATAGTTTTCGGTTTACTAAACCATCGCATAAGCGCGCCAAAACTTTATCAGGATGATTTACCCACACTTTTATTGAAGCATAAATATCATAATCATCGAGCATAGCGAAATCAGCCAAAAGAGATTTCTCCGTTATAAAATCATCATATTTGAAATCATTCACAAGAAATAAATGCAAAATAGGAGATGCAAAAAGATCATCACCTTTCAATGTAAGTTCTTTTGCACGCAGGAGAATATTTACTAATAATTGTTCAGATGAAAGTACTGTTTTATGGAGGTAAACTTGCCAATACATTAACCGTCGAGCGATGATAAATTTCTCTACAGAATACACACCTTTTTCCTCAATTACAAGTCGATCTTCAAAGATATCCAACATTTTAATTATACGTTGCGCACCAATCTTGCCTTCCAAAACACCGGTATAGAAACTATCCCTGTTTAGATAATCCAGTCGATCCATATCGAGTTGAGAAGAAACCAATTGGTGAAGGAAATGTTTTGGGTACTCATTTTTAAAGATGCTAATAGCGGTACTCAATTGGTTATTAAATTCTATGTTTAGTCGTTCCATATAGAGGATGGAAAGTTGTTCGTGCGTAATCCCAATTACGATGCTGTGTTCAAGTGCATGCGAAAAAGGACTGTGACCAATATCATGTAAAAGAATAGCGATTTGAGTTCCAAGGGCTTCGTCCTCCGTAATTTCATGACCTTTCGAACGCAATGTTTCAATTGCTTGACCCATCAAATGTAGTGCTCCGAGCGCATGATGAAAACGAGTATGTAGTGCGCCAGGGTAAACCATGTGCGTTAATCCAAGCTGACGAATTCTTCTAAGACGTTGAAACCATGGGTGTTCGATCAAATCAAAAATCAATGGATGTGGTATAGTAATAAAACCATATACCGGATCGTTAAATATTTTCTTCTTATTCTGTTTCAAAAATGATAGTGTATTAATTATTTAATTTATTTGAGAATCAATTCAATTAACATTGGAGCGAATTTATTGCAAATATCGTCAACTGATATTCAATTAAAGATAAGCTTAACAATTTACCTTTGCCAAAGATTTTGTGTTTGACAACAAGATCATGGTTGAGAAACATAATTATCCTTTTAAAAACGAAAAAATATATATGGACAAAATAACAATATTATGGGCAGATGATGAAATCGATTTGTTGAAGCCACACATTTTATTTTTGACAGAGAAAGGTTACGACGTAACAACAGCAACTAATGGTCGAGATGCACTTGATTTAGTTCAGAAGAAAGAATACGACATCATTTTTCTTGATGAAAACATGCCAGGATTAAGCGGGTTGGAAACATTGATGCAAATAAAAAATATTCGTGCTGAAATTCCAGTGGTAATGATCACAAAGAGTGAAGCAGAAGAAATTATGGAGCAAGCGATAGGATCTAAGATTGCAGATTATCTGATCAAGCCCGTTAATCCAAATCAAATATTATTATCCATTAAAAAAAATCTTGATAACAAGCGATTGATTAGCGAGAAGACGAATCAAAACTATCAGCAAGAATTTAGACAGATTGGGATGACGCTTGGCGATAAATTAAGTTGGCCAGAATGGGTTGATGTATATAAAAAACTTGTTTATTGGGAAATTGAATTAGAGAAATCGCAAGACCTTGGCATGTATGATATTCTTACAATGCAGAAGAGTGAGGCGAATCAGCAGTTCAGTAAATTTGTTGAGAACAATTATTTGAATTGGTTGAAGAATCCAGATACAGCGCCGTTGTTATCACATCATTTAATGCGCAAAAAAGTTTTTCCTTTAGTTGATCAATCGGAAGAACCTGTATTTTTAATGTTAATAGATAATTTACGTTATGATCAATGGAAAGTTATTCAACCAATTTTATTGGAACTCTTTAAAACTGTTGATGAAGATTTGTATTGTAGTATCCTTCCAACAGCGACACAGTACGCAAGAAATTCAATTTTTGCTGGAATGATGCCATCAGAAATTGAGAAGAGATTTCCGAATTTATGGTCGAATGATGATGATGAAGGAGGTAAGAATTTGCATGAAGAAGAGTTTTTAGCAGATCAACTTCAACGACTTCGCAAAACGTATAAATTCTCTTATACAAAAGTTACAAATATTGATGGTGGAAAAAATTTAGTAGAACAGATTCCAAATCTTTATCAGAATAAACTAAATGTTATTGTCTATAATTTTGTGGATATGCTTTCACATGCTCGAACAGATATGCAAGTAATTCGTGAATTAGCAGAAGATGAAAAGGCATATCGATCCATCACGAAATCATGGTTGGAACATTCGCCGTTATTAGACGCATTAAAAAGAATTGCAGAACGTCCTTGTAAAGTTGTCATCACTACAGATCATGGAACTATTCGTGTAAAAGAAGCTTCTAAATTAATCGGTGACAGAAATACGAATACAAATTTACGTTACAAGCAAGGAAAAAATCTTAATTATGAAAAGAGAGATGTGTTAGAAATAAAAAATCCTGCTGACGCATTTCTTCCACGAAACAATGTTAGTTCTGCTTATGTATTTGTGAAGGGCGATAAGTTCTTTGCGTATCCTAATAACTTTAATTATTACGTAAATTTCTATAAAGATACTTTTCAGCATGGAGGTATTTCAACAGAAGAAATGATAATTCCGGTAATGACACTTCAAAGTAAGGTATGATTTTAAAATGGAAAGTGGAGGATGTAAGGGAGCTTGAAAAAGTTGCTTTAGATTTATTATTAAAAGTAAATAAAACAAAGATTTTTTGCTTTTATGGGGAGATGGCAGCAGGGAAAACAACGATGATTAAAGTGCTATGCAAATGTTTGGGTGTTAATGATGAAGTGAACAGTCCTACCTTTTCTATTGTGAACGAATATGAAGGTAAAGATGATCAGGTGGTTTATCATTTTGATTTTTATCGGATGAAAAGTGTGGAGGAAGCCTTTGATATTGGATATGAAGACTATATTTACTCGGGCAATTATTGCTTTATAGAATGGCCCGAAAGAATTACGAATTTGTTAAATATTCCCAAAGCAGATATTTTTATCACCGTCGAATCAACAACACGTTATATTACGTGCCACTATGAGTAAACAAATCACAGGAATGAGCGCCCTCGCACAGCAGGGTGTCATGATGCCACAGGAAAGCGTTTTAGAGATTAGTAAACTCAAGCAAGAACTTTTTATTGGTATACCAAAGGAAATCTCCTTTCAGGAAAATCGTATTCCACTCGTTCCTGAATCAGTTGCAGTATTAGTGAATAATGGTCATAAAATACATATTGAAACTGGAGCAGGTGATTGCGCAAACTTTACTGATTCAGATTATAGTGAAGCAGGTGCACAAATTGTTTATCATGCGGAGCAAGTTTATAAGGCTGATTTAATTTTAAAAGTTGCACCACCTTCCATGGAAGAGTTGGAGTATTTTAAAGATAAGCAATCATTAATGTCGATTCTTCAAATTGCAATGCAACCAGAAGGGTATATTCAAAAACTTGGATCGAAAAAAATTACTGCTTTAGCATTTGAATTTCTTCGTGATGAAACGGCAATTTATCCTGTAATTCAAGCAATGAGTGAAATTGTTGGAAGCGCATCGATACTTATTGCTTCTGAACTTTTAAGTAATACTGCTGGAGGCAAAGGAGAATTGTTAGGAGGTGTTCCTGGTATTCCTCCTACTGAAGTTGTGATTTTAGGTGCTGGTACTGTTGGTGAATACGCTGCTCGTGCTGCAATTGGATTAGGTGCTTCTGTTAAGGTTTTTGATAATTCAATTTACAAGTTACGTCGACTTCAGAAAAATTTGGGTAGTCGAGTTTATACATCTACATTTAATCCTTCAGTTTTGTTAAATGCTTTAAAAACCGCTGATGTTGTTATAGGTGCTATACTTGGTAAAGAAGGAAGATCACCAATTGTAGTAACAGAGGAAATGGTCAGTGAGATGGGATCTGGATCTGTGATTATTGATGTAAGCATAGATCAAGGTGGATGTATTGAGACTTCAGAAGTTACTAATCATTCAAATCCGGTATTTCGAAAATATGGTGTGATACATTATTGTGTTCCAAATATTGCAAGCCGTGTTGCGCGAACTGCGTCCTATGCATTGAGTAATATTTTTACACCCATTCTTATAAACATGGGTGATGAAGGAGGAATGGATGCTTTACTTTGGCAAGATGGACATGTGCGAACTGCGGCGTATTTATACAGAGGAACGGTAACTAATAAATATGTTGCTGATTTATGTCGGATGCCTTTTCGTGATTTGAATTTATTGATGGCGACAAGGATTTAGTTTGGTGAATAAACGTTTATAAAAAAAACAACCCTCGATAATTTATCGAGGGTTGTTTTTTTTGTTAATTGTTATATTGAATAGTGGAATTAGTTGACAACAATTCGAATTTGTTCTTTATGATCTCCGATTTGGAATTGTATTAAATACAATCCACTTGCTAATCCTTTCACGCTCATTTCTACTTGATTGTTTCCAGCATTTGCAATATTCGTTTCTGTATTTATAACACGACCAGTTGCATCAATTAATTTTACAGTATATAATTTAGTTGTTACATTTTGATCAGTTGAACTATTAAATCCAACAGTTAATATATCAGAAACAGGATTTGGATATGCTATTAAGTTTAGCGAAGTTGTTTGATCACCAATTCGAGGACAATTTGTTGAAGCGATGTTATCAAGTACACGAACATTCGTTGTTCCGCAAGCATTTGAAGCTTTAACAGTCATTGTTTGACCAGATACAGGAACCGTTGTTTTTACAATAATTGATTTAGTTCCTTGTCCTGATACTATTATTAATCCACGTGTAACTGTCCAAGTATAATTGTTAGCTCCAGTTATTGTTGGGATGCTAAATGTTGTATTAACATTCGTACAGAATGATAAAGGCCCTGCTATAGTTGTAGGAAAGGAAGGTGCACTTATCACCGAAAGCGAACGAGTAGATCCAACACCACAATTATTAACAGCAGCAACAGTTATATTTCCACCAGTGAATGTTCCGTTAAAGGAAACTATAATTGAAGTTCCCGAATTTGATCCTTGAATTGTTACACCAGCAGGCACGGTCCATGTGTAGCTCGATGCACCAGTAACTGGAGCGGAGATGGAATAGGTTACTCCCGAAGCATTACATACACCTGAAGTTAATCCGTTGATTGCAATTGGAGCGGTTAATATATTAGTTGTTACAAGTCGTGTTCTTACTAAACTAGTACCGCAACCATTTGAAGCGGAAACACTAATTATTCCACCTGAGAATGCCGCAGTAAATTGAACGTTGAGAACATTAGAATTAGCGCCATTTAATATTGTTACTCCAGTTGGAACTGACCAAGTATAGTAGCTCGCGCGAGCAACAATTGCAATTGAATAAGTAGCAATATTTCCTTGACAAGCTTTATCAATTCCAGAGATAGAACCAGGTTGAACAGGAGCAGATATTTGAACTGATATTGGTAAGCTACTTGGAGTACTGCTTCCACAACCATTGCTATTATTTGCTTGTACAGAAATCAATCCACCAATACCATTATGTACAGCTGCCGTGTTAAAGTTTACCGTAATTGATGTTGTTCCTTGTCCGGATAAAATATTAACTCCAGAAGGAACTGACCAAGTATAAGTTGATGCGTTAAGTACTGGAGCGATGCTGTAAGTGGTAGTATATCCTGCAGCTGTAGGATTACATAATTGAGATAATCCATTTATTGATCCTGCGTTTACCGGAACTGTAGTGAATGATACTAATAATTGATCAACACCAGGAGTACACGGTAATGTTGCATTTGTTGTTAATGTTAATGTTACAGAACCAGAAGAATAATCAGCAACAGATGGATTGTAAATAGCGTTGAGTGCTGCTGCAGAAGGTGAAAATGTTCCAGTTCCATTTGATGACCAAGTAGCATTCGTTGCGCCTCCAGCAATTGCACCTGTTAAATTAACATTCGATCCTGAACAAACAGTTTGATCATTACCTGCATTTGCAATTGGCGCATTTACACATAAACAACCTTCATCAATAAAGCCATTGCAATTGTTATCGATTCCGTCTCCACAAATTTCTGTGTTGCCTGGGAATGCAACAGCTGATGCATCGTTACAGTCTAAATTGTTATTTGAGTAACCACTTGGAGCTGTTGCACTGCAAGATAAAATAGTAGAGGAAGGATTTCCATAACCATCTCCGTCATTATCTGCATAGTAAGTAATCTTGTTTGTTATTGTCAACACCAACGTTTTAACATCGGTACAACCAGCTGCATTCAATCCAGTAACAGAGTATGTTCCAGAAGTTGTGTAAGTGACATTATTCGCAGACCAAGTATAAGAATCACATGCTGTGATTGATGATGAACTTGCAGTAGAATTGTTAATTGTCAACACTAATGTTTTAACATCCGTACAACCAGCTGCATTCAATCCAGTAACAGAGTATGTTCCAGAAGTTGTGTAAGTGACATTA
>JAYVOC010000071.1:0-12217 GCA_043758125.1 Bacteroidota bacterium
ATTATTTTCTATTAATAGTCCTGAAAGTTTTTTTTCATCTACTAACATATCATTGGGCCACTTTATTAAGCATTTCTGCTGAATTCTTTCTTCAAGGTAAGCTGCAACACCTGAACTTATCGCTTTATTCAATATAAACTGTTGCTGTGCGACTATATGTTGAGGACGAAAAATAAAAGTGGCATATAAACCTTTGTTGGAAGCACTTTCCCAATTTTTCCCTCGTTGACCTCTACCATTCGTTTGTTCAAGAGCTAATATAACAGTGTTATCAGCTACCAAACCCTCCTCAAGTAACGTATGGGCATAATAATTTGTCGAATCAACTATTGGTAGAATAACTAGGTTCATGATTAGAGGTTAAAATTGCGTAGTTTTGCGGAACAAATTTAACAAAACAGAATGGCAAAATCGGCACAAGCCGCTAGAGTAAACCTCAAATCAGCATCAGATGTTTTGACGGAGGCAATTATTAAAGGATTATTAGACAAGAAAGGAAATGAAATTGTTTGTCTAGACCTAAGACAACTTAATGGTGCAGTCGCAGATATTTTCATCGTATGTCATGGCATTTCTTCCACACAAGTAGAAGGTTTAGCTAGAGCCGTTGAAGAAGTAGTTCATGAAGAACTGAATGAATGGCCAACTTTTATTGAAGGTAAAGAAAATGCACAATGGGTACTAATCGACTATATAAATGTTGTAGTTCACATCTTTCAACAGGAACAAAGAGATTATTATGGCATTGAACGCTTATGGGCTGATGCAGAAATAAAAAAGATAATTAGTAACTAACACAGTAAATAAATGTTTAATATTAGCTTATTGCAATATTAAAAGGGAGTATTCATTCCATATTATATAAAATGTCAGATCAGCAGCAGCCAAACGAAGAGAAGAAAAAAGTTCCATTTAGCAACTTTTCTAAACCTAAAAGTCCTCGTTTCAATTTCAATTTCTATTGGGTATATGCCTTAGTAATTTTCGTTATTATAGGCATTAATTTTTTCGACTACGGAAATCATCCGAGAGATACATCGTGGATGAGTTTCTCAACATGGGTAAAAAATGGTGATGTGGATCGAGTAGTTGTTCTTAACAAAGAAGTTGTGGATGTATACATCAAGAAATCCAGCCTTACTAAAGAAGAATTCAAAAATGTTTCTCATAAAACGATTGGCAACGCTGTTAACGACGGCCCCCATTATGCTTTTACGATTGGAGATGTTGCTTCCTTTAAGAAGGATCTTGATGATGTTCAAAAAGATATTCCCTTAGAGCAAAAGATCAACATCGTTTACAATAATAATGAGCGTAATAGCTGGGATTCTATCCTTAATTGGTTACTATTAGGAATGTTTTTGGTGATGATTTATATGTTTCTCATCAAACGTATGGGTGGTGGTGGTGGCGGAAGCCAGATTTTCAATATAGGTAAATCTAAAGCTACTTTGTTCGATAAAGATCTTCATGTAAAAGTGACTTTTAATGATGTGGCAGGTTTGGAAGAAGCCAAAGTAGAGGTTATGGAAATCGTTGATTTCTTAAAGAACCCCAAAAAATACACAACATTAGGAGGTAAAATCCCTCGTGGAGCTTTACTTGTTGGCCCTCCAGGTACAGGAAAAACCTTATTGGCAAAAGCAGTTGCTGGTGAAGCACAAGTTCCATTTTTCTCACTTTCAGGTTCTGATTTTGTTGAAATGTTCGTAGGCGTAGGAGCTTCTCGAGTAAGAGATTTATTCCGTCAGGCTAAAGAGAAAGCTCCAAGTATTATCTTCATTGATGAAATTGATGCGATTGGACGTGCAAGAGGTAAACAACCTTCTTTTAGTGCGAACGACGAACGTGAAAGTACCTTAAATCAGTTATTAACTGAGATGGATGGCTTTGGTAGTAATTCAGGAGTCATCATTCTTGCTGCAACAAATCGTGCAGACATTTTAGATCGCGCACTATTACGACCAGGTCGTTTTGATCGTCAGATTTATGTTGAGCTACCAGATTTAAATGGTCGCAAGGAAATATTTAAAGTGCATTCAAAGCCATTGAAGTTAGATCCAGGTTTGGATTTAGATTTTCTCGCTAAACAAACACCAGGATTCTCAGGTGCTGATATTGCAAATCTTTGTAACGAAGCCGCACTTATTGCTGCAAGAAAAAATAAAACATCAATTGGTCAACAAGATTTTATAGATGCTGTAGATAGAATTGTTGGTGGGTTAGAGAAGAAAAATAAAATTATTTCTATTGAAGAAAAACGCACAATCGCTTATCATGAATCAGGTCATGCGGCGGTGAGTTGGTTATTGCAACATACTGCTCCATTAGTTAAAGTAACGATTGTTCCTCGTGGAAATTCATTAGGTGCCGCATGGTATCTGCCAGAAGAAAGACAACTAACAACGATGGATCAAATTCGTGATGAGATGTGCGCTGCATTAGGTGGGCGTGCTGCTGAATTTGTAACATTTGGAGTAGTATCAACTGGCGCATTAAGTGACTTAGAAAAAATTACAAAACAAGCATACGCATCGGTAACATTGTTTGGTTTAAATGACAAAATAGGCAATATCAGTTTCTATGATTCATCAGGAAATGCTGATTATACATTTACTAAACCTTACAGTGAAAAGACAGCCGAACTTATCGATAATGAAGTAAAGAAAATGGTAGAAGAATCGTATCAACGTACTGTTGAATTACTTCGTAACCATCGTCCAGAACTTGATAAACTTGCAGCTACTTTATTAGAAAAAGAAGTAATCTACAAGGAAGATCTTGAAACTATTTTCGGTAAACGCAAATGGGATAAAGAAGAAATCACACCCTCAGACTTAACAAAAAAGAATGATGTTAGTACATCAGCTATTTTAGCTTCAAATACAACCATCACAACGAATGGTCATTCAGAATCGCAATTAGTTACTCCAGTAGAAGAAAACCCTACGAATTAGGAAAAATAAACCATGGAAGAAAGCACCACTCGTGAAAAGGTGTTGAAGAAAATAAGGGCATCATTACTTAGTAAAACGCCAAACCCTTACCCGAAGTTAGACTTCGACAGTTCGGTATTTCAACAAACTGACGAAGACCCTGTATTAGTGTTTGCTGATAAATTAACATTAGCAGGAGGTAAATTTTTTCTTATAGAAAGTGAACTTGAATTTGCTGAAGGTCTTGTAAATCTTGGATTGCAATACAAGTGGAAAAACATTGTTTGTACAGAAGATGGTTTATCAAATCTTTTAACAGAATGTGCACTTCCGCATTATGTTGCTGTTGATGAACTGGCAACAATGGATGTTGTTGTAACAACTTGCGAGTGTTTAATTTCCCGTACAGGAAGTATTATTTTTTCTTCTCGTGAACATACGCGTACTGCACCTGCATTTGCACCTGTGCATGTTGTATTTTGTAAAGCAATTCAGTTAGCACTTGATTTAAAAGACGGAATTACATGGTTAAGACATAAGTATCCGAAAATACCATCAAGCATTACTATTGTAACTGGACCTAGTAGAACAGCAGATATTGATGGGCAATTGGTAATAGGTGCTCATGGTCCTACACAATTATTTGTATTTATGGTTGATGAAAGAGAACTTCAATAATGACGCTGCAAGCAAATTGGCTGAAAGTATACAGCAGCGATAAAGCATATCAAATCGAAATTGCCAAAGCTGCATTAGAAGAAGCAGATATATTATCTTTTCAAGTTGATAAAAAAGACTCGTCTTATGCATTTGGCGAAATTGAATTATATGTCTCTGCAGAAGAAGAAATCAATGCTAAATTAATTCTAATCGAACATGACTTATTGTGAATAATTTCTGGCAGCGCCTGTTAACAGGATCATTATTCGTTTTAATAATTTTTGCATCTATATTTTATGGACCGTTAAGTTTTCAATTACTTTTTTTCCTTGTAGCGATGCTTTCATTAAATGAATTTTATACGATAGTAAAGAATGATCAACGGCAACCTAATATTACATTAGGAATGATTTCTGGTGCAGTTATTTATATTGTTATGAGTGGAATGTTTGTTGATTATTTTAAATTAAATATTAATGCTGTTATTTATCCCGTTACCACATTAATATTTTTAGCAGAACTATATCGTAAGAAATCTGAGCCATTTACAAATATTGCTTACACTCTTATTGGAATTATCTATGCCGTTTTACCTTTTGTTTTATTAAATAAAATTTCTACCCATGCTCAACAGTATGATGCCGGAATTGTAGGTGGATATTTTATTTTACTTTGGAGTAGCGATACCTTTGCTTACATCTTTGGAAATTTACTTGGAAAAACAAAATTATTTGAAAGAATTTCGCCAAAAAAATCTTGGGAAGGAAGTATTGGTGGGGGAATATCTGCCTTAATAGCTGCATGGATCTTATGGCATTACAATCCTCAACTTAGTTTAGTAAACTGGATTGTAATTGCATTAATAATTGTAATTGCTGGCACTTTTGGAGACTTAACTGAATCAATGCTTAAGCGTAGTTTATCAGTCAAAGACTCTGGATCGCTACTTCCTGGACATGGAGGAATGTTAGATCGTTTCGATGGACTTTTGTTATCTGTACCTTTCGTTTGGACCTATCTTTCCATATTTTGTTAGTGAGTTCTTTCTTAATCCTAATTAAAATTAACTTTTTACGTTTAAAAACGTAGAACTTAAAGTGGATATCGATTATAATGCGTCTTAGAAAGTTTGTCTCCAGAATAATTCATTCATTTCCAATTCAACTTGTTGTACTGCACTTCAAGAAGAATCAGATAATGATGTTTTATTGGATTTTATTGTTTGGATTTATTACACAATCGATCGCTACAAAATTTGGAATACCATTTCTTTTTTTAGATCCTGAATATATGGGTTTTGTTGGGCAACGTGCATTTTTTATGATGGGTGTTTGCTTAGGATCATTTGTGATGGCATTTAATATCTCTAGTTTCATTTTGAACAGTTTTCGTTTCCCATTTCTTGCAACACTGTCAAGAACATTTCAGAAATACACGCACAATAATTTTATTATTCCAACATTCTTCATTTTAATTTATGTTTATAAGATATTTAATTTTCAATATTATAGTCAGTTAAAAAACATCGATGAAATCCTTTTAAACATTGGCGTTTTTTTAGCTGGATTTTTTATTGTGATTGTACTTACTCTTCGATACTTTATGGTTACGAATAAAGATATTTACAAATTATTTGGCGTTGAACATGCTGATGACGATCAAACTTCACCAATTGCTCCATACATGGGAAATGTTGGTAAAAACTCATGGCGTGTTGACACCTATTTAATTTTTCCATGGAAAGTGAAAATTGTTAGAGATACGCGTCACTATCAAAAATACATGCTTGAAAGAGTATTCAGACAGAATCATCTTAATGCCGCTGTAATTGAAATTGTAGTTTTTGTAACTTTCATTACGTTAGGTCTTTTTAGAGATTATAATTTTATTCGCTTACCGGCTGGAGGAAGTATATTACTTTTATTCACCATGTTAATTATGTTGAGTGGAGTGCTTCGTTATTGGCTAAGAGCATGGGCCAATACTGCATTAATATTTTTATTTATTGGATTGAATTTTCTATCACAATTCGAATCTTTTAATCCACGAAATCAAGCGTATGGTTTAAATTATGCAAAGAATAATATTAAATATGATCGTGATAATTTGGAAGCCCAAGTTACTAATGGTCACTATGAAAAGGATGTAGCACACACCATTGAAATACTAAATAAATGGAAAGCAAATTGGGCAAAAAAAGGAGTTGAAAAGCCTAAGATGATTTTATTAAATGTTAGTGGAGGAGGATTGCGCTCTTGTGTTTTCACCTTCCGTACATTACAATTAATTGATAGCACCTTTAACGGTGATTTAATGCACTTAACATCATTTATTACTGGCTCATCAGGAGGAATGATAAGTGCAGTATATTATCGTGAATTATTTTTATCACATCATGATAGTTTAATGCGTGCCAATCAAAATATTGAAAATCGATTTTTATTAAACACAGGAAAGGATTTATTAAATTCAATTGTGTTCAGTGCAACTGTTGCAGATTTATTTATGAATATGCAAC
This sequence comes from Bacteroidota bacterium, assembly GCA_043758125.1. GTDB lineage: Bacteria > Bacteroidota > Bacteroidia > AKYH767-A > OLB10 > JANXSD01. Next base: position 6,115 of record JAYVOC010000071.1, read on the forward strand.
AATTTAAAGATGGAAAATATCATTATGTGAAAGATCGCGCTTATGCATTCGAGCAACAACTTTCAGAAAACACTGGTCATGTTTTAGATAAACGATTAGGTGATTATTACGAACCAGAATTTAATGCTCAAATTCCTATGATGGTTATTAGTCCAACGATTATTAATGATGGAAGAGCATTGCATATTTCAGCGCAACCTGTTAGTTATTTATCACACATTCCTGATTCAGGTAATACAGGATTTAATGAAATCGCTAATTCTGTTGACTTTCAACAATTTTTTTCTTCTGCAGATGCTGCGAATTTAAAAATCACTAGTGCGTTAAGAATGAACTCTGCATTCCCATATATTATGCCTGCAATATCATTACCAAGTGAGCCTGCTATGGAAGTTATGGATGCAGGAATTCGCGATAATTATGGCGTTACGAATTCACTTCAATTTTTATATACGTTTAGAGAATGGATCGTTGCCAATACTTCTGGCGTTGTGTTTTTACAGATAAGGGATACACATAAAAAAAATAAAGTAGAAAATAACAGTGTTAAAACTATCACTGAAAAATTAATGGCACCAATGCGAAATGTATCAGGCAATTTTTTAATTATGCAAGATTATACGTTTGATCGAGAATTACAATTTGCGCAAAGCTGGTTTAAAGGTCCATTGAAATTCGTAACTTTTCAGATGCCCGAAACACAAGAACACGTTTCTTTAAGTTGGCATCTTACAGAGAAAGAAAAGAAACTTCTTAAATCAGCATCAGAAAATAAAGAAAACAAACAAGCATTAGAAGAATTAAAATCAGCTTTGAAAACTGAAATTAATAATCCACTAATTGTTTCAGGGCAATAAAGAAGCGATCTTTCGGTAAAAAATTCCACTCTAAAATAGAAGACATGGGTATCGCCGTATCAAGAGCTCCAATCCTCACTGGTGGAGCATCAAGATAAGGAAAGCATTTCTCTGCAATGCGAGCAGTAATCTCACCTCCTATTCCACCTGTTTGTGTATCCTCATGCATCACAATTACTTTTCCAGTTTTCTTTACGGAAGCAAGAACTGCTTCTTCATCCCACGGCAATAATGTTCTTAAATCGATAAGATCAGCGGAAATTGATTCATCCATTTCTAACGCTTCTAATGCCCAATGAACACCTAATCCATAAGTAACAATAGTTACATCGTTACCTTCGCGAACTAACTTTGCTTTGCCAATTTCAATTGTGTAATAATCATCAGAAATACTTTCACTAATACTTCTATAAAGAGCTTTATGCTCGAAAAACATAATTGGATTTGGATCTTCAATGGCAGCAGCTAATAAACCTTTAGCATCAGCAGGAAATGCAGGATAAACAATTTTTAATCCTGGTACATGAAAGAACCATGCTTCCGTTGATTGAGAATGAAATGGACCTGCTCCAGTTGCAGCACCCGTTGGCATCCTCACAACAACATCAACAGGTTGACCCCAACGATAATGTGTCTTCGCTAAATTATTTACAATTTGATTAAATCCACAAGTTACAAAATCTGCAAATTGCATTTCAATAATTGATTTACAACCATTAATTGATAACCCTAAACCTGCACCTAGAATAGCAGATTCGCACAGTGGAGTATTGCGAACTCTTCCTTTTCCAAATTCTTCAACGAATCCTAAAGTCGCTTTAAATACACCTCCGTATTCGGCAACATCTTGTCCCATTATTACGAGGTTCGAATGACGTTGCATAGCTTGTCGCATAGCATCAGTGATTGCATCTAAATATCTTTTCTCTGTTTTCTGTAATGAAATTGGTTGAATTGTATTTTTTGGTGATAACGCATACATATCTCGAACTTCAATTTCTGTATGTGCTTCAACTTCTTTTTCTGCGTACGATATTTCTAAACCCTTTTCAATTTCTTCTTTTATTCCAGCACGAATCATCGAAATAAAATCATCATCAATAATATTTTCAGAAAGCAAAAAATCTTCGTAATTTTTAATTGGATCTTTCTTTCCCCATTCTTCAAACAATTCTTGTGGAACATACTTTGTTCCTGAAGCTTCTTCGTGTCCACGCATTCGAAATGTTAAACATTCCAATAGAATAGGGCGAGGATTTTCGCGCATCGATGTTGCTAACCGATCTACTGTTTTATAAACTTCAAGAATATTATTTCCATTTACTTGAACACCTTCAATACCATAACCAATTGCTTTATCAACAAATTGTTTGCAACGAAATTGATCTTTGCTAGGGGTTGATAATCCGTATCCATTATTTTCAATCACAAAAATTACTGGTAGATCCCAAACAGCTGCTACATTGATACTCTCATGAAAATCGCCTTCGCTGCTTGCTCCATCACCCGTAAAAACTGCTGTAACATGTGCCTTTTCTTTTAATATATTCCCAAGAGCAATGCCATCAGCAACACCCATTTGAGGGCCCAGATGAGAAATCATACCTACGATCTTGTAGTCTTGAGTTCCCATATGGAACGAGCGATCGCGCCCTTTTGTAAATCCACCGGGCTTACCTGTAAATTGAGAAAACAATCGATTAAGTGGAATTCCACGAACAGTAAAAACACCTAGATTGCGGTGCATTGGCAAAATATATTCATCCTTATGTAATGCCATTGCAACACCAACAGAAATAGCTTCTTGTCCGATTCCTGAAAACCATTTTGATAGTTTACTTTGACGTAACAAGACGAGCATTTTTTCCTCAATAATTCGAGGTTTTATAAGTGCTTTATAAAGATCAATTAGGGTTTCATTGGAGATGCCTTCACGGTTGTATTGGAGATAAGGTTCAGTCTTGATCATAGCAGTAAAATACTTGCCCAAAAATACCCCTTTTTAGTGCTAGGAATCAAATAGATTGTCGAAATTTGTACAATATCTTTTAACAAATAGACAAAATGCAAGAAATCATTGTTGGAATACTTTTCATTACCGCATTCTATTTTATCTCAAAACGCCTTTGGGATAACTTCCGACACAAAAAATCGAATGCTGGTTGTGCAAAGTGCGATATGAATGCGGAAGTGAAAAAATAGCCAACCGAATAAAATTATTCGCTCGACTATTTTATTTTCTATCTTTTACGAACAATTTTCTTTTTCTTTTTAGCAATTAATACATTAGCATTTTTTGCTTCATGAATCAATTCTTTATGTTGCTGTTTTAATGATTCATTAATTGTTAGATCGATTGCATTTTTTGCTTTTTGAGAAGTTAGTGCAACCTTCAATACATCTAGCATATCTTCTACGTAATGAAATTTAAGATCAGTAAGGTATTCGGGTTTGATATCTAAAATATCTTTTTCGTTATCAACGGATAAAATTATTTCTTTTATTCCAGTCCGTTTTGCTGCAAGAATTTTTTCTTGAATACCGCCTACTGGCAATACTTTTCCGCGTAGTGTAATTTCACCTGTCATTGCAAGTTTACCTTTAATACGCTTTTGTGTAAACACCGATGCAAGTGAAGTAAGCATTGTAATACCTGCAGATGGGCCATCTTTTGGTATTGCACCTTCTGGAACGTGAACATGAATATTCCATTGATCAAACAAACGTGAATCGATATTTAATTCATCCGCATGCGCTTTTAAAAATGCTAAGGCAATTACAGCAGACTCTTTCATAACATCACCAAGGTTTCCTGTTAATGTTAATTTGCCATTGCCTCTACTTAAACTTGATTCAATAAATAAAACACTTCCACCATTCGCACTCCAAGCAAGTCCTGTAACAACTCCAGCGATTTCGTTGTTTAGTAATTTATCTTGAATAAATCGTGGAGCACCCAATGCTTTACGAATTACTTCAGCAGTAATTTTTGTTGGATATGGTTCTTCCATTGCAACCATTTTAGCAACGGATCGAACAACAGATGCAATTGATTTTTCAAGAGTCCTAACACCCGATTCCCATGTATATTGTTCAATAATTACTTTCAACATATTTGGAGAAAAAGTTGTAGTAGTAGCTGTTAATCCGTGCGCTTCCAATTGCTTTGTTACCAAATGTTTTTGAGCGATGTGAATTTTTTCCTCTAATGTATATCCGCTAATTTCAATAATTTCTAATCGATCACGCAATGCTGGTTGAATAGAACTCAACGAATTTGCTGTTGCAATAAATAATACTTTACTTAAATCATATTCGATCTCCACATAATTATCATAGAATGCAGTATTTTGTTCTGGATCCAAAACTTCTAATAAAGCTGAAGAAGGATCACCATGAAAATCATTTGTTATTTTATCAATTTCATCTAAAATAAAAACTGGATTTGATGATTTTGCTTTCTTAATATTCTGAACGATTCTTCCTGGCATTGCGCCAATATACGTTTTTCTATGACCACGAATTTCTGCTTCATCACGCAATCCTCCAAGCGACATTCTCACATACTTACGACCGAGTGCTTCTGCAATTGATTTTCCTAAAGACGTTTTACCAACTCCTGGAGGACCTACCAAACACATGATAGGTGATTTCATATCCTTTTTCAATTTAATAACGGCAAGATATTCAAGGATACGATTTTTTACTTTCTCTAAACCAAAATGATCTCTGTTCAAAATTTTCTCAGCACGTTTAAGATCATAATTATCACTCGTGAATTCTTCCCATGGTAATTCTAAAAGAAGATCTAAATAATTTAATGTTACAGAATATTCTCCAGCAGCAGGATTAATTCTTCCAAGACGTTCCATTTCTTTATTGAAAATATCTGAAACATCTTTCGACCATTTTTTAGTCTTGGCACGTTCACGCATTTCACTCAATTCTTTATCAGGAGTATTACCCCCTAATTCCTCCTGAATTGTTTTGAGTTGTTGATTTAAAAAATATTCGCGTTGTTGTTTATCAATATCCGTTTTTACTTTACTCTGAATTTGATTTTTCAATTCGAGCATTTGTAATTCTTTCGTTAGATGCTCGAGAACTTTGGTAGCTCTATCTTTCAAGTCGTCCATCTCTAATAGCATTTGCTTTTTCTCAACATCAGCATTCATGTTGGAAGAAATAAAATTGATTAAAAAAGATGGACTCTCAATATTTCTTATCGCAAAACTTGCTTCTGAAGGAATATTTGGAGAGCTCTGAATAATTTGCATTGAAATATCTTTCAATGAATCTACAATAGCACCAAACTCTTGATCCGTTTCAACTTTTGTATGATCAACAAAAGGTTCAATTTGTGCTTTTAAATAGGGATCTTCTTGAACTATATTTTTAATTTTGAATCTTCGTTTTCCTTGGATAATAACGGTAGTATTTCCATCAGGCATCCTAAGCATCCGTAAAATCTGGGCTACTGTACCAATACTATTTAAATCCGTTAGCTTTGGATCTTCAACACTCACATCTTTTTGTGATACAACACCTATTATTCGATCAGCTGCATAGGCATCTTTAATCAACTTTATTGATTTATCACGACCTACTGTTATTGGTATGACAACTCCTGGAAAAAGAACTGTATTTCTTAATGGCAGTACCGACACAATGTCCGGCAGTTGCTCATTATTCATAAGCTCTTCGTCTTCATTGGTAAGTAAGGGTATTAATTCTGGTTCATCATCCGAAATTGCAATTGCATTAAAAGGAAGATTATTATTTTGATCTGATATCATTTATTTCTGTGTCAATATGGCAGCACAAAACCATGGTTTTTATCGAGCAGCGCTATGTTCAATGAATATGCCAAAAAAAATATTGGAATATCAATTAACTCATCACAAATTAGGAAATTAAATGCGAATTAATCCTCCTTATTTGGCTTTAGTTGAATCAAGTACAAGTGCGACAAAATATTTTTATCAGCAACTGTCATTACAATTTTTCTACGTGCCATCACACGTTCAGCTAATTCAATTACTTTATCAATTAAAAACATTTCGGAATCATCAATCGCTCCCCAAGTGAAAGAAGGGATAAATTTAGGAGGGAATCCAGCACCAAAAATATTGGCACAGGCACCTACAACAGTTCCAGTATTAAACATCGTATTGATACCACATTTGCTATGATCACCCATAAATAAACCACAAAATTGAAGCGACGTATTGATGTAATCATTAGAA
>JAYVOC010000072.1:0-9865 GCA_043758125.1 Bacteroidota bacterium
GAAATTGCACGTGTACAAAAAGATATTAGCAAAGACGCGTATTATTTTGTATTAAACCGGCTAAGTACAATCTCTGAACAAGTATTATCTCAGATCCAAGTAATGCCACTTAATCCTGAAGCACGTACTGTTCAAATAAAAATGCGTGAGCAAAACCCTTTTAAAGGTGCTGATATCATAAATAGTATTGCTGGGGAGTTCAGTAGGTACGATGTAGAAAAAAGTTCAGAGTCTGCAAATAAAATTTTAGACTTTATCGATAATACCATTTTACGAACCGACAATGAACTAAGCAATTCTGAAAACTCAATCGAGAATTTTAAAAAGAAGAATAAAATTATAAGCCCAGAAATTGCTATCGGCGAAGTTCGTGTAAAATTTAATGAGTTACAAAGTCAAATGCAAATCATCGAAAATGAACTTGTATTTTACGATAAAATTAAAGCTGATATTAAAGGCAATAATGATATTGGTCGTTTCCTGATTTCATTGTATGGTAGATCAAATGATAATTTGCTTTTAGTTCAAATTAATAAACTTCAAGAACTTCTTGATGCCCAAGATCAAGTAAAAATTCAAGCAACAGAAAACAGTGAAGTTTATAAATCAATATCTATTCGTGTCAGAAATCAACAAGATTTAATTTCAAGAACGATCATCAATGAAGAAGCTGCTCTAAGAATAAAAAAATCGCAAATACAAAGTCAACTTGGTATTAACGATAAACAATTTGGGGAACTACCAGGACAAGAAGCTGAGTTCGGCAGACTGAAAAGATTATTTGATATAAATGAAAAGTTTTATTCATTGTTACTTGAAAAGAAAGCTGAATTTTCTATTTCCAGAGCAGGTTATGTTTCGCAACATATTATTTTGCAAGAGGCACGATATGATTCTCCTCCTGTATCACCCAACCGATCATTAATATTAAGTGCTTGTATAATGGTAGGCTTTCTTGTAAGTTTGGTTTTAATTATTACACGTTATTTATTGTACAATGAAATCAATGCACTCGAAGAAATTGGTCAATATACAGATGCTGCATTACTGGGAATAATTCCTAAATATAAAAGAGAGATTCCCGTCTCTCAGTTGCTTGTCGATAAAAATCCGAAATCTGTCATTTCTGAAGCTTTCCGTTCTATCAGAACTAATCTTCAATTTATCTCTAATGAAAAGGATTCGAAAATTATTGCTGTAACATCAACAATTTCAGGAGAAGGAAAAACTTTCAATGCAATTAATTTAGCAGGTGTTATTGCCTTTTCAGGAAAAAAAGTGGTGATCATCGATCTTGATATGCGTAAACCAAAAATTCATCTTGGTTTTAATGTGGAGAATAATCATGGTATCAGTACTTTGCTTATTGGAAAAGATGTTGCAGAAGATTGCATCATACATAGCTCATTGGCAAACTTAGATTTTATCACCGCAGGTCCAATTCCACCTAATCCAGCCGAATTAATTATCAATCCTAGAATGGATGAATTATTAGACTTTTTAAAATCTAAATATGACATTATTATCATAGATTTACCTCCTGTAGGAATCGTTAGCGATGGTATCCCAATGATGCAAAAAGCTGATTACCCTATTTATATTCTTCGTGCTAATTATTCTCGCAAAATGTTTATTAGCCAAATAAATAAACTAATCACGGAGAATAAAATATCCAACCTCTCCATCATTTTGAATGGTATTGAAATGTCGAGATTGAAATATGGTTATGGATATGGTTATAGTTATGGATACGGCTATGGATACGGCTATAGTTATGGATACGGCTATTATGATGAAGATGAAAAACAAAGACCTTTATATAAACGTATTATTGACGTGATCTTGCGTAGAGATGTTTAGCTTATGGAAATTACTAAATTTGATATTGAAGGTCCCTTACTGATTAAACCAAGAATTTTCCATGATGAACGTGGTTACTTTTTTGAATCTTATAATGAAGCTGTTTTCAGTAAACTAGGATTAGATGTAAAATTCGTTCAGGATAATCAATCTAGCTCATCTAAAAATGTACTTAGAGGCCTTCATTTTCAACATCCACCATTTGATCAGGGAAAACTAGTTCGTGTTCTTAGAGGAGCAGTACGAGATATTGCAGTTGATATCCGTAAACAATCGCCAACATTTGGGAAATATATTAGTATCGATATAACTGCAGATTCGAATGAGATGTTCTGGATTCCTCCTGGATTTGCACACGGTTTTTTATCTTTGTCGGATGATACATTATTCCTCTACAAATGCAGTAATGTCTATCATAAAGATTCTGAAAGCGGAATACTATGGAATGATCCAGATTTAGATATAAATTGGGGAATACAAAACCCTATCGTTTCTGAAAAAGATCTTGAATTGACATCTTTTAAGAATACGGAATCTAGATTTTAAATTGGCTAAACTTCACAAATGACTAATTGGTTTGTAAATAACGCAAGCTACGTATTATACCTCGTATTTTTTATTGGTGCAGTTGTATTCTCACTAATGATAAATGTGCTCTTCTTACGTTTCTTTAAAACGCTTGGTATACGGAATCAAGCTGATGGCACTATCATACGTTGGGGCGCGCTATCAAAACCATCTGTCGGTGGTATCACTTTTTATATTCTATTTCTCCTTTCAATCGCATGTTATTCTATTCTTTTTGTACCAGGAAAGGAACTTTATCAGATAGGATTTGTAGGTCTTCTTCTAGCTTGTGCTTCTGGATTCATTATCGGTTTAGCAGATGATGCCTATGACACTAAGCCATTACTAAAATTTGGTATTCAATTTTTAAGTGGTGTAATTCTTATTAGCGCTGGAATTTATATCAATATTTTTTCATCTATGATCCTTAATTACCTAATTACAATTATTTGGGTAGTCGGTATCATGAACTCCATCAACATGCTCGATAATATGGATGGTATTACAACAATTGTTTCTATCGGAATTATTGTTAATACAATTTACCGAATCGTACATCATAACGATATTACCAATATGCATTTACTTGTTTTGATGGGAGTATTGGCTTCACTAATCGCATTCTTGAAATTTAATTGGCACCCCTCTAAAATGTATATGGGTGATACTGGAAGTCAGTTCTTGGGAGTATTTCTGGCAACAATGGGAATCGTCTATTTTTGGAATGATCCTTACACACCTGGCACTATTGCAACTGGGAAATTAGTTACTGCAACATTAATGACATTTATTTTGCCTATCCTAGATACTACAGTTGTTGTAATAAACCGATTATCGAAAGGACAATCTCCATTTGTAGGTGGTAAAGATCATACGACACATAGCTTGGCCTATCTAGGTTTAAGTGACCGTCAAGTTGCTTGGGTGTTTATTGCACTTGCATTATGTTCGTTTTCGCTCAATATTATGATGGAAGAATTTCTTATCAACTGGAGCCATTTGCTTTCAACATTATTCGCTGCTTATTTCATTTTTCTACTCGCTTTTTTCTTTTATACAACACGAAATAAACATGTTAAAAGCAGACAACGTTTGCACTCAATAAAAGAAAATACTGCTTAATGTTTCTTTAATAATTCTGGACGGCGTTCTTTTGTGCGAGCTAATGATTGATCAAATCTCCATTGCGCAATATTCGCTTCATGACCTGATAAAAGTATATCTGGAATTTTCCATCCATTATATTCTGCAGGGCGTGTGTAAACTGGAGGAGCAATAAAATTATCCTGAAAAGAATCTGAAAGTGCGGAAGTTTCATCACCTAAGACTCCTGGTAATAATCTTATAACTGCATCTGCAACAACAGCAGCAGCTAATTCACCTCCTGAAAGAACATAATTTCCAATACTTATTTCACGAGTAATAAAATGTTCGCGAACACGTTCATCAACACCTTTATAATGTCCGCATAATAATATCAAATTTTTCTTTAATGATAATTGATTTGCTAATGGCTGATCAAACAATTCTCCATCAGGACTCATATAAATGATATCATCATAATTACGTTGCGATTTCAATTCATCAATACAAACTGCAATTGGTTCAATCATCATCACCATTCCAGCACCGCCACCAAATGCATAATCATCAACCGAACGGTGTTTGTTGTTCGCATAATCACGAAGATTAATCACATTCACTTCAACGAGTCCTTTATCGATAGCCCTCTTTAATATAGAATGACCAAAAGGACTTTCCAGCAATGGTGGATGAACAGTAATGATATCAATTCGCATAGTACAAATAAACGAAGGTTTTTTGAGTCTGTTTAACTAATTGAATAATTATTAATCATGCGTCAAATATTTCTCCATACTGTAATGCTGAATTTCATCAAAGAGTAAAAATGTTTTTTCGAGAATTGAATACCCACAACTTAAATAAAATGGAACGGCAACTTCACGTGCTTGTAAAAAAACTTTAGAAGCACCATTTACAATAGCTTTCTCTTCTAATCCGTGCATCAAGATACTCCCTAAATGTTTTCCCTGCTCTCGATCCAATACAGCCATATATCGAACTTGGGCCACCTCCAAAGTATTCATTTGTAATCTGCCACATGCAACAACATTTTCATCCTCATCAAGAATCATTAAATGAAAAGTTTGCTCCTCCATTTCATCGCGTTCGCTACCTCTAGGTTTGTTCCATGGAGCTCTCAATACACTCCAACGTGTATCAAAATACAACTCCCATTCTTTTGGAGAAGAAGGTGATTTTAATTGATAATTATTCGGCAAAATATAATTCATATTATTCAATATTAAAGGCGATGGTACTTACACGTTTACTTATTGTTTGATCCTCTTCTAATTGTTGAAGTATCATTTTTTTTGCGTTTTCATCTTCAAATACTTGTTGAAGATTATTGATTTTTCCTGCAGGAATCTTATGGATGTCAAATTGAGATAATATCATGTCGGCATTTAAATTACTGAAAATAATTTTAAGCTTTTCATTTAGTGATATACGATTTTTTACCCGTTGTAGATTTGATCTATAATTCTCATCACTCGCAAGACTTTCCATATCCAATAATTTGCAAAGTCGATAAAATTGTTGATCACTTCCAATTGCTAATACAATTTGCTTATCATCTTTTGTATGCATCACTTCACCATAAGGTGCAATGTTGGGGTGCAACGACCCTAAAAGTTTCGGTGTCTGTTGATTATTTAAATAATTACTTGCTTGATTTGCTAAAGATGCAATTGCAGATTCGAATAATGAAACAGTAACAATAGCGCCAATATCGTTTTTATTTTTCTGCAACATAGCAAGTAAAATTCCTTCCTTTAATTGATGAGCGGCAAACAAATCTATAAATGCAATTGGCATTTTCATTGGGCCAGAATCGGCATTTCCATTCATCGACATAAATCCTGTTTCGGCTTGCAAAACTGCATCATAAGCAACTCTATCAGAATTAGGATAACCAATAATTTCTCCAATAATAAGTTTTGGAAATTTCGTATGTAAATAATTGCTTTCAAGATTAAATTTCTTCGCATCACCCTCTTTGAAATTAACAAGAACAATATCTGCTTCCGAAATATGATTAAATGCCAAAGCGAGATCTGTTTCATTTAACAAGTCAAGAAAAAAAGATTTCTTTTTCCAATTTACAGAATGAAAATAAGAAGATGTTTTTGAATTTTCATTTGCTGTTTTCCAATGTCGCGTTAAATCGCCTCCATTTTTATTTTCAATCTTAATTACATCTGCACCAAGCTCTGCGAAAAACATTCCTACGGCTGGTCCTGCTAACACACTAGCAAACTCAACAACTTTAATTCCTTGAAAATATTTATTGCGCTTCATTTTCTAAATTACTAATTTTTCAGGTAAAAAAATTTCTGCCATCATACACCTTACACTTCCTCCTCCTGTTCTTTCAATCACTGGTATTTCGACTTTTAACAATCGCGTATGATCTAACAAAATTGATAATTGATCATCAGTAAGTGAATCAAATGCTGTTGATGAAATAACAGTAATGAGTTCTCCTCTTTCATTCATCACTTGCAACATATTTCCTGCAAATAAATGTAACTGATCAAAATTTATTTCAATAATAACACGACCACTTTCTTTTAATTTAAAAATTAATTTATCACATTGATTACGATCAGTAATTGATTCACTACAGATAATAACATACGTTTCACCAATACTTAGCATTACATTGGTATGATAAATAGGAAAATCATTTCGATCAATACAATTAAATGAATAAGGTTCATATCCTATTTTGTTTGCCACGTATTCCAATGCAGACAAATCAGTTCGAGCACTTAAACAAGCATAAGCAATTCTATTTACATGATCAAAAACAATGCTGCCTGTTCCTTCCAAAAATTTATTTTCATTTTCTAACTCAGAGAGATCAAGGATGGTAGAAATATAATATGCTGATTGAATTTTTTCAAGTAATGATACTTCCTTTTCTGCTCTTCTATTTATTGCCATCATTGGATAAATAATTACAGTGCCATCGTGATGGAAACTAATCCAATTATTGGGAAAAATTGCATCTGGTGCATTCGCATTTTTATTTTCACTAACAATAAATCGAATTTCCGCTGTTGCTAAAGATTTACAAAAAGCATCAAACTCATTTTGTGCAAGATTATTCATAATTACTTTATCCTGAACTTCAATATCCTGAAAAGCATTACTACTTTGCGTTTGCTCGTTACCAAAAAAAAGAGTTGGTCTCACCAGACATACTGCCTTGGCAGTTTGAATTAAAGGTTTCATTCTACGAAAATGCAGAAAGCAATCCGAAAAATCCTAATTTCGACCAAATGAATTATTGGAGAAACCTCTTTCTATTATTAATTACAATAGTAATCGTACTCATATTCTCTCCTTTAGCAGGACGATGGAATCAACCTGCTGAATTATCTCCATACCTAACGGATACTCTTGCTAAACTAGGGGCGCAAGCGGCGGAGCGCGGTGATGTGCCAGTTGCTTCAATCCTAATATACGACGACTTAATTGTTGGCGCTGGTGAAAACGATGTGATTGATGCAAACAAAGCCGGAGGTCATGCAGAGATTAATGCCATTTCGGCTGCACTAAGTGTTTTTGGATACCAGAAATTTATGAAGTTAGATCGCAAACGACTTCAACTCATCACAACATTCGAACCTTGTCCGATGTGTAGAGGAGCAATTGCTGCTTATCAAATCCACGATATTCGTGTTCTGAAATACAAATCACTTCATACACATTGGTATGATTGGACTCAAACTCTCCGTGCTTATTTTAATAGCCGCCCACTCTACAATCCCGAACTTCAGGATTCTTTGTTCAGATTACATCCGGGTTTTGATCCCGCGAAAGCGAAGTATTAGAAATTAAAATATCAACGTAGAAAAAATCTCAATTAATCATCTGAGTTAAAATATTTCAAAACGAATGGGATATTAATACTTCAACAGCTTTTTAATGAAAGTATCATTACCAGTTTTTATTTTCAAAATATAAATGCCATTTGGTTCATTACTCAAATCAATAGTTGAATTATCCACACCACTGAATTGATGGTTTTGCAAAAGTTGTCCTAAAGAATTAATTATTTCACAATCATATTTTCCAAACCTTGAATCACTCTTCATTTGAAACAGTCCATTTTTTGATGGATTTGGAGATAAAATAAAATTTGAAGCAGAAATCTCGGCTACCGCCGTATTTGTAGAAGAACATAATGCTGCAACTTCAATAGCACTTAGTGCACGATTATAAATTTTAATATCATCAATGATACCTTTGAACGAAGGAACTCCCAACGTATTTAATCCAAAAAATAGTGATTGAGTATTTGTTCCTGTTGAAGTTCCAATGAAATCAGTATTCATTAAAGTACCATCAATGTAAATCTTTTCAATTCCTAAAGAATAAGTATATGTAGCGCAATACCAGGTTTGAGAATGAATAAAAAGTCCATAATTCAAATTAACGTTAGAGGAACTTGATCCAACAACACAATATAAAACGTCAAGGGTTGTATCGATTGCATTGCAATTAAAATCTAATCCATTATCTGATATTTGTAAACAATAACCACTACTATTTGACGGCGACCACTTTTGAATTAATGTATTTGATTGACAAGGATTATTAGTAAAATTCTCTAATTGAAAAATAATATTAAGCGTCATTGCAGTATCCAAATTAAGTGAAGGAGAGTTCGGCACCTCAATATAATTTGTTGACCCATCAAAATGATAAGCAGTAAATGGTTGTCCGCTTTTACCAGTGGCTAAAGTTGCACCCCAAACAATACCATGATTTCCAAATCCACTATTATCATTGGCATTTCCATTAAATGAATAATCTCCAACTAAACCGCTTTGAAGATTAATTTGTGCATCACAAAAATTTACTGTTTTAAAAATAAAAATAATAATAAATAAAAGGCTCTTAATTTTCATGATATATTTGAGTTAGATTATAACTCAAATATATCATTTAATTGAATACCAACATAATTTATTTGTAACTTTAAAATTGGAATTCAAAAATTTGAAAAATTGTAGTAATTCCATTAACTTTTATGATACTGTGAACGAATCGAAGTATTCCACCGCCAACTAAAAAATAAAAATTAACTTGGAATAATTAATCATCTGAGTTAAAATATTTCAAAACGAATTGCTTGTTAATACTTCAACAGCTTCTTAATGAAAGTATCATTACCAGTTTTTATTTTCAAAATATAAATACCATTTGGTTCATTACTCAAATCAATTGTTGAATTACCCACACCACTGAATTGATGGTTTTGCAAAAGTTGTCCTAAAGAATTAATTATTTCACAATCATACTTTCCAAACCTTGAATCACTCTTTATTTGAAATAGACCATTTTTTGATGGATTTGGAGATAAAATAAAATTTGAAGCAGAAATCTCGGCAACCGCAGTATTTGTAGAAGAACATAATGCTGCAACTTCAATAGCACTTAGTGCACGATTATAAATTTTAATGTCATCGATGATACCAGTATAAGATGGAATACCTAGGTTGTTTTTTCCAAAAAAAAGAGGATCTGTGTTTGCCCCTGCATGAATATTATTTACAAATGCTGAAACGTACAACAACCCATCAACGTAAATTTTTTGAGTATCTCCAAGTTGCGTAAATGTTAAACAATACCATTGATTTGTATGAATAAACAATCCAAAATTATACAATCCTTGCCACCAATTATTGCCTGCAGTTACACCTTGCGGAACACTGTGATTTGTGTCAATATTATTGCAATCCAAATCGTAAACATTGTCTGAAAAGATAAGACCATATCCTGTACCACCATTAATTGATGACCATTTATTTAATAAAGTATTAGCTTGGCAAGGACCGTTATAAAATCCCTCAGGTTTGAATACAGCATAAAGTGTCATTGCGGTATCTAAATTAAGTGTAGGAGAGTTCGGCACCTCAATATAATTGGTTGACCCATCAAAGTGATATGCAGTAAATGGCTGCCCGCTTTTGCCAGTGGCTAAAGTTGCACCCCAAACAATACCATGATTTCCAAATCCACTATTATCATTGGCATTTCCATTAAATGAATAATCACCAACTAAACCCTGACTTAAACTTTGCGCTTCCGATCTGAAAAAAGAAAAAAACATAGTAAAAACAATAGCAAATTTTAGTATATTTCTCATAAGAATTAAATTTCTACTAAAGTAAATTATTTTTTTTGTAAAATGCAAATAATTTGATTCTCATTTCAAATTATCTAACATTTAGTTGCGAATAATAACTTACCGCCAACTCATATCCACTCAATCCTAGGCCTACAATCAAACCTCTACAATGTTTCGCCATCAGGCTCACGTGTCGGTATTCTTCTCTAG
>JAYVOC010000073.1:0-8957 GCA_043758125.1 Bacteroidota bacterium
GTTGACAAAAGCCAAATTTTTCGCTAAAAGAAAACACCATTCAGAAAGACACAAACACTTACATCCGACCACAAGTGTTTAATATTCGCTAATTGATTATTTGTTTGCTAATTTTGTTGACAAAAGCCAAATTTTTCGCTAAAAAAACACCATTCAAAAAGACGCAAACACTTACATCCGACTACAAACATTTAATATTCGAAAATTGATTTTTTATTCGCTAATTTAGTTGACAAAAGCCAAATTTTTTCGGAAAGGAAGCACCTTACAGAAGAGTACAAACAATTACATCCGACTACAAACATTTATTATTCGAGTAATGAAATTGCACTCACTAATTTAGTTGTCAAAAGCTAAATTTTTTCGCTAAAAAAACACCATTCAAAAAGACACAAACACTTACTTCCGACTACAAACATTTAATATTCGAGTAATGAAATTGTATACACTAACCTAGTTGACAAAAGCCAAATTTTTTCGCTAAAAAAACAGCTTTCAGAAGAGAACAAACACTTACATCCGACTACAAACATTTATTATTCGATAACTAAAATTTTATTCACTAATTTAGTTGACAAAAACCAAATTTTTCTTCTAAAAAAAACAAATGCATCTTTAATAAATAAGACGCTATCCCCATAATCTTATTTTCCCTCAGACACAAGTGGTTCCCCCGAAAAAAACGGGGCAAGCTGTGCAACATGGCCTTCATTGTGCGTCCTACGGACGCAACGAAGCCTTAGCTGTTATAAGTAGGCCACCTTTCAGTGGACGAGTCCAATGTCAAAGTACTTCTCTAGTGTAATATCTAAGTTATCCTCATTTCTAATATTTACGATTTTCTGTGAGAAATATTTCTTTTTGACTATTAGTAGATAAAAGTTTCCTAGCACATCTGTGGTCACAAAATATTTTCCATTTCTATCAGAATAAGCTGTCATTAATAAAGAGTCAGCGGCAACGAAAAATGAAACTTTTGCTTTTTTGATTGGCTTATTAGTTTTCTTGTCAATTATGGTTCCTTGAATATGAGTGCCCTGTCCGAAACAGAAATTTGTCCAGAGGTAAAATGTAAGTATGAAAAAAAGTGTCTTCAATGATTTTTTTTTGGTGGCTTACTTATAACGTCAGAGTGTGAATTAATCCTACAATCTGTTTAATGATTTTTTCATAAGTAATTGCATAAAAGTAGAAAATTTCAATCAAGATTTCGTATCTTGAAATAAATTAAAAGGTGTGAATTTTATTACCACGCAAGATCGTTTTCAGATTTCACTCAGTTAATTGGAAGATAAAATTGGTGTTGATATTCCTGTTCGTTTTTTGGTTGCTTATGTTGAGCATCTTGATTTAAGCAAACTAGGGTTTATCATTAACATATTAAAATCTGAAGGTCGCCCAAGCTTTGAGTCTAAACACTTTCTTAAAATGTATCTGTACGGTTATTTAAATGGCCTACGCAGTAGCAGGAGGTTTAAGTCCTAATTGCCTTGTCCTTGTTAAGCTGCCACTGTAAATATTATTTGTCAAGCGAAGAGCAATTAATTTATTTAGATATGGATTTATGCTTGTAGGATTACTGTGGTATTTATTACAGATGTGTGTTACAGATGAAACACGAAGTGATTGCTCGGCTGCAATAATTTTGAACGCAAAATGTGCTTCTTCTTTGCTTGTAATTTGAAAAACAGTTTCAGGTCTTGGAATATTTGCAATGTCAAGTGTTTTGATTTCATTTTGATTTGCAAGAAGCCAACTTCTATAATCTTGAAACTCTCCTGATGTGTTTTTTTGTTTGGGGTCAAAATGATGGTCGTAAATCCAGTAGTTTTCAATACCGTCAAAGATTGTTTGAATGAATTCGGGGTTGAGTAAATCTTTCTCAAAATACTTTATATAAAAATTGGAGTTGAATGTTGAGTTTGGCGGTTCATCAACAATTAGTTTTATAGGAGAACCTTCAAATTGCGTTATGAGTCCTCGCATACCAGAAGGCATACCAACTGTTCCGTAATTGTCGGCAAGTTGAATTGAAGGCCGTTCAACAAATAGCAAATCATCACCTAAAAGCAACAATCGCTTAAAAGTCAATTCGTCAATACTTGGGGCATCAGAAAAAGTCAATTTCATCTATTTTTTTTCGTAGTAGTAACCTGCTTGAACATTTATTCTACCATACTTAAATTTTGCAACCAAATCTTTACTTATTTTCTTTTTTGACTGATATGTAGCAGTGTCCGTATAGGTGATGCAATTACCAGCAAGAGAAATAGAATCAATTAAAAAATCATCTGCATCATAGAGTTCATACAATATTTTGTTCACAGGAATACATAAATCTGAATTCGGGGGTGTCCATTTTCCTATTTTTCTTTCGTAAGTTCCAAGAGTGTCATCATTATTGTTTTTGAAGTAAGTTAGATTTGCTTTGAATGCCCATTCGTAACTGTCCTTCTCTTTATAAAACTTAACTCCATGATAAAGTAGTTTCAACTTTTCAGAATTATCGTATGAGCCGTTCCAACTAACATGTTTTTTGTCCAATGATTCTGTCGTCCAATTTGATGGAACCTGTTGGCAACTGCATACAATCAAAAAAGATAGTGTAGTCAATGTGAGTTTAGCTATTCTGGAAAATTTTTCGTTCATGATTTTATTTTTTTCTGTCAATTTGTGCAGTCAGTTTCAAGTTAGCTCTGTCCCCAAAGCTTGCCCCTAACGTCCGCCCGGCTTGGTGAAGTGCGCCATGCGATAATATAAAGATAGAAGATATTTCATGGCGCATTTCATCCAAACTGGCAGTTATGCGATTTTTGTTTTTTTATCCTTCGGCGTCTTTCATCCTTCAAATAGTAATTAGCTATTGAGTCAATCTTTGATTGGCGCAGTTGATAAGTGCGGTAGGATTATGATAATATGTTCATTAGAATTGTGCAATTAACTTTATAAGATAATAAGTGTTTGCATCAAGTTTATTTTAATAGTTAGATTCAACGCAACGCTTAAATAATTATTGAAATATTTTTTTGATAGGAGTTATCTTAATATTTTTACTCTTTGGAGATAATTAAATAAATCGAGTAGGGGTCCTGTCATAAAAGTTGTTATCAATGCCATTAGTACCATGATGGCAAAGATAGATGGCGATAAAATCCCTAAATCATATCCGATATTTAAAACGATCAACTCCATTAAACCACGGGTATTCATAAATGCACCGATTGATAAAGCGTCCTTTGTTGAATAGCCGATAATCTTTGCTGTTAAAGCACTTCCACCAAATTTGCCAACCACAGCTACCGTTATAATTAATACTAATGTGTTCCATGAATTTCCTTCATTTAAAAGTGCTAAATGTGTTCTTAAACCTGTTAGCGCAAAGAAAATTGGTAACAATAATATTACAGAAATATCTTGTAATTTTTCAGTCAATAACTCTTCAACTTTTAAGCTTCTAGGTATAATTACTCCTGCTAAGAAAGCGCCAAACAATGCGTGAATACCAATTAATTCAGATGTGAAGGCTGAAAGAAGAAGAATAAAAAATGATATCGACATCACTGCGATGGTTAATTTGTAGTTTTTTATTTTTTTTATGAATATTTTATTTAGCCATGGCTTAACAATTTTTAACATTATAAATACATAAATAAGTGCTAATGCTATTGTGAAAATTGCACTGTTAATTCCACCGGATTTAACAACCGCTATTACGAAAGCTAGAATACACCATGCAGTTACATCATCAGCAGCAGCGCAGGTAATTACCATTACTCCTAATGCCGTACCACTTAATCCACGCTCTTTCACAATCCTTGCAAGAACTGGGAAAGCAGTAATGCTCATTGCAATGCCCATAAATAATGCAAATGCAAGAAAACTTACAGTTGTTGGAGCAAACTTTTCATAAATAAAATAGGAAACCAATACACCAAAAAAAAATGGAACGATAATGCTCGCATGACTTATCGCAATAGCATTTTGTGTTTTATGTTTTAATTTTTCCAAATCAAGTTCCATACCCACAATAAACATAAAAAATATCAAACCAATTTGACTTAAAAATGTTAAATTGATAAGTGATTCTGGTGGAAATATAAAAGCGGAAATACTAGGGAAAAGATACCCTAAGAATGAGGGTCCTAATACTATTCCTGCTATTATCTCACCTACAACTGAAGGCTGACCAATTTTCACTAACAAAATTCCAAAAAATCTCGAGATGATTAAAATAATAATTATTTGTAATAAAAATAGTGCAAGTGGGCTTTTGATATTTGTTAAGTACTGACTTTCATTAGGATTTAAATTGGTGAGATTTTTATTTGTTGATGAATTGACAGCCGTTTCATTTGTAAATCCTATACTCTTACTTTGTGGAACAAGATTATTTCCTTTTTCAATTACAACATAAATTAGCGCTGAAAAAAAAGTAATAATAAGAATGTAAATGATAAAATATTTTTTCATAAAATATTGATAAATCGTAGAACTCTATTCGGTGACAATTTAATACCCAAAGATAGTTTCATTTTTAACACGTGACCAAAGATATTTATGTATGATAATAATTAATATTATTGAAATCCATTTATTGGCTTTTTTTAAAATAAACAATAAAATTTCTTGGTTTTAAATATCATTATTTCAACCAATTTGGCCACTAACTCTATTGTAAACATATTCGGGTTTAAAATTCAATTTTTCTCCTAAATACATTCTTTTAGCGCGTCGATATTCATTAAATGAGTTTGTTTCAATAAATTCAATAGCAATTTTATTAGCTAATGGAATGCAGGCTTCTTGTTTTGTTTGGATACGATTTTTCATTAATGCAATTCCAGCAATTGAGGTATTCGCAATTATTAATCCATCACCAAATGATGGTAAATAACAACCTTCTAATATGTTTTTATTGATATACAATACGGAATTAGTAATAAAATCTTGTAAATGGTTTATCCGATTTTCTCCAGAAACAAATGAATCTAATTCATAAATTTTACTTCGAAATGATTCATGAAATGATTTAATATTTTTGTTATCAACAGGGATTGAATTTATTTCACTTCGTCTATAAAAAATATATTCAGTTTCTATTTTAAAGTTTAGTTTTGTATAAACAGGTTCTCCCAATTCTGTAGCAATTAAATAAATAGTTTTATATTTTGTTAGCTGTTCTATTAATGCCTTGGTGATAAGTTTTCCCAAACCTTTATTTCTCCACTCTGGATGAATAATTATTTGCGCTAACCAAGCAACATCATCATGTATGATATAAGTTCCTACTCCAATTATTTTATTATTGTCTATAAGTTTTAACGTTGTGCAAAAATCGGATGACAAATAAAATTGATGCGATGCTGTTATGTCAGGCCAATTTGGAGGTTGCAATTCCTTTAAAGATGCAATATCATTTTTAGAAAAAATAGCTATCAACATTTTAATTTACGTTGTTAAAACGGAACAGATTGGATTATGAAGCACTGTAAAGTTACATGAATTAGCTATAAAGCATTTTTTATTTGCGTCAGCATGTAAATCATTGGCTAGTTGCATTTGATTGCTGTCCTTGATTATAACATTTGGATTTAACATTACAGAAGTAAATCTACCACCACCCTTTGGATTTTCTATCATAGTACCTTGCGCATTGTCTTCGTATGATACGACTTCAATTCCATTATCGGCGCAAAGATGTAAGAACCAAAGCATGTGACAACTTGATAAGGATGACAGAAAGAAATCTTCAGGATTATGTTTACTAATATCTCCACGAAAAGGAGCATCTGAAGAGCCCAAAATAGTTAGTTTTTGATCGATTTTAACCTCATAACTTCTTTCGTAAGTGGTATAATCTTTAGTTCCAAAACCTTTATTACCTGTCCAAGTAATAGTTGTTTTATAGTGATGTTCTTTTAGCATTTTTAAATTAATTAAATGAGTTGATGTATATATTTAATTTATTTTCTAATAGTGTAAACTAATTCATCAATATAAATTCCATTTTTGTAAATTGATTTTATAAATTTACCTTCCAACTCAAATCCAGCTTTTTCAAGAGCCCGTTGCGACCCGTAATTTGTTCCAAATGGTCTTGCAAATATTCTATTTAGTTCCCATGTTTTGAATCCATATTCCACCATTTGAATGATTGCTTTTGTCATAATTCCATTACCCCAATATTCTTCAGCTAACCAATACCCTAATTCAGCATTTTTAGAATAAATGTCTGTTTGAGGGTGTATTCCAATTGCGCCAACAACTTTATTGCTAATAGAGATTGCAAGTATTCTATGTGGATTTGTTCCTATTGCAAAATCAATAAATTTCTTCCCTTGATCTGTGGTATATGGATTTATAAATTTATCAGACATGTTGTTTGCAATATTGGGATTGTCCGCTATTTCAACTAATCTATCTAAATCTGCTATTGTCCAAGGTCTTAGTTGGAAGTCCATTTTGTTAAATATTATTTTAAAGCAACAATAAATGTACAAGTAATTATTTGCTGAATTAAAAGCAAAATTTAATTATTGTTTGATAAATTTCTTGATAGCATAATTTTCTGAACTTTGAATTTTTAAAAAGTAAATTCCTTTCGAAAGGGTCGTGATGTTGAGACAAAATTTATTGGAGATATTTTTAGTCGCAATGATTTCTTTTCCCATTAAATCGTAACATGAAATCGAAATATGATTTTTTGTGAATGAATTTCCTAACGTTATAGAGATATATTCATTAGCAGGATTAGGTTGTAAAATTATATTTTCGACTAATGACTTCTCATCTAATTGTGTTGAAAAATTATATTTCCATGAATCCTTTAATCGAATGTTATTTTGATCTATCCCAGTTGTATAGTATATAGTTGTTGCATTATTAAAACAAATGCCGCCACGTCGACCTAATGCAGGTATTGAATTAAGTTGTTGCCACGTTGATGTAAAGATTTCGTATCTCCACATATCATTGTAAGATGTTCCAAAAGTATCTAGACCTGCAATTGAAATTAAGTCGCCATTTATAGTTTTAAGTGCAGAATAATCCCTGCCTATACCCGGAAAAGTACTTATCTGTTGCCATGAATCTTGTACAGGATTATATTCAAATAATTCATTACAAAATTTGCTATTATTATCTCTACCAAAAAGTAAATATCCAATATTATTTATAGATGTTGCAGAAGCTCTCCAACGAGCACCTAATACTAAATTATTTTTTTGAGTCCATTGATTGTTGATCATGTCATAAGCCCATACTTCGTCAATAGCTGCATTTGTGCTTGTCCGTCCGCCAACAATATAGGCTATGTTATTAATTACAAAACACGAGCTGCCATTTCTTCCTACTGATGGTAATGATGTTTGAGGAGTCCAGGTATTAAATGTTGTATCATATTTCCACAAATCATTTAGAAATGTACTTCCATTCAAACCTCCAAATACATATCCAGCATTTGATGATGAAAATCCAGATGCATATTGTCTTTCAGCACCAATTGGTAATGAAGAAACACTACGCCAAATATCTGAATTCATATCGAGTGCATAGAGGTCATTGGTTGCGGAAAACCAAGGAGTAAGACCTGTTCCGCAATAGGAGGTGTTACCAATTTCAAAAGAAATCCCATCATCGCGCTCAGATGATGGGAAGTCGTTTATTTGTTGCCATGATTGTGCGAACACGGTACTACTTAGCAAAGTATAAATGAACGTAATATATTTTAACATTATTAAGATTTTTTTGAGATCAAACTGTTTTGCTAAAGTTAATCATCATAATGCGAAAAATATATTTTATCATTAAACTAATTTTTCTCAAGAATTGCTTTCAGATTTGTAAGGCCAGTATTCATATCACCCCCCAATGTTTTATCCATATTATACATTAATAGCATTATATTCATTGGATAATCCATTTTACCATAAAAGCCCCAATTTACTTTTGTTTGATTTCCACCAATACTTTCCGTTGTCATGTAAGCATAATCGGTAGCTTTAAATGGTCGTATAAAACGAAGCTCCATATCAAGTCTTTCGCCATCTTGAATTTTTTTAATCTCTTGTTCACCCTGACCCACATCATTCATCTTACTATCCCATGAAGCAATAAATCCAATAGTGCCATCCGTTCCTGTATATGTTTTTACTGCGTTTGGATCCGTCATATTCCACTTGGAATAAAAGTTCTGATTTTTAATGTTTTTAACGTAATCAAAAACCTCTTGTCTAGATCTGTTGATTGTTATATCTCGAACCACTGAATAATCTTTTTTGGCAAATAACGCAACGACGAGAAGTAGCGCAATTAATCCAATTATTGCTAGGAAGATCCTTTTTAATATTTTCATTTTTTTACAATTTAGAATACGAAGTTATCTATTTATCTTAATGAAAAAAGTACCATCGAAAGTCTATTGAGCGGTTTTTGCTAAAGGTAGCATCGAAAACTTAAAAGTTAGGGTTCTATGAATGAAAAAGGGCAAAATAGTAAGGGATCATTGATCTTCTAACATTTTGCCTTTTATTAATTGAATAGGTAACTTGTGCAAAATAGATAATGTAATTGCACAATTTATTTTTAGTATTCCCTTTTTTTAATGTAAAATGGTATTCTAAAAAAAGTTGATTATTTCTTTTAAGATATGAAACGCCAAATTATAGCTAAATTAAATTTTGTTGATAAATTTCCAAATTTAGTTTTCGCCATTAAATTCTACTTTTAATAATTGGTATTTATAATGACTTTATGATATCTTCCATCTCAGCCTTTGTTTTGCCAAGTTTAATTTGTATTTTTCCATACATCTCATCTTTCTTTCCTTCTTCAAACATAAGGTCATTGTCAGTTAAGATGGCAAACTTTTGCATAAGTTTTCCTTTTTGTTCGTTCCAATTTCCTTTTATTTCAGTGATGTTCATTTGTATGTTTTTTTAAATTATTTATTTATTCTG
>JAYVOC010000074.1:0-2051 GCA_043758125.1 Bacteroidota bacterium
TTTTCGAGCGGCAACATCCAATTATAAATTCTGAATTTTCCATCTTCTGAATTTATCACAGAAAGTGTATTTGCCTGATAAAATGACAACTGGTAGCTAACTGGATTTTGCAAAATACTATCCACCAAAACTGCAAACTTTTGATTGTTTGATATTCGTACACTATCACTACTGCCACGAAGTAATGAATCTCCATAACTTTTTAGTCGCAATAAAGGCAAATTGAACGTACTCGTGTCGGATATTTGAGCATGCGCAGATGTAAAAAATAAGATAGAAAAGAAGAGATAAAGAAGGCGATATTTCATGATACAAGAATAACGCAAATTAGAATTGGATGGTATTTACTTTTTTGAAATTGTTTATCAAATAGTGTTAAGGAGCAGACATAAAAAAATCCGCAAAAAGCGGATTTTTATTTTTTTGAGTCTTTGAAAAGGAAGAAATTACATGTGCATTTTTTCTTTCTTTCCTTTAAGTTCATCTTTTGATTCTCTATAATTTTCGTCGTCTACGCAGCAATCAACCGGACAAACGGCTGCGCATTGAGGCTCATCGTGGAAACCAACGCATTCTGTACATTTATCAGAAACGATATAATACGTATCCATAGAATTTGGTGTTTGTGGCGCATCGGCATCAATAGTTGTTCCGTCTAATTTCGAAAACATTCCTTTTACAGATGTTCCATCAGAGAAACGCCATTCTGCTCCTCCCTCGTAAATAGCATTATTTGGACATTCTGGCTCGCAAGCCCCACAATTAATACATTCGTCAGTAATCTTTATAGCCATTGTTGGTGGTTTTTTAAACGTAATTTTGTCAACTCTTGAACACGAAAGTACATACAAAAGTTACGTGACCCAATTTCTGATCAAATACAATGACAATACAAGATAGAATGAATGCCCTAATCGTTTGGGGAAATGCAATTGCAGCGATGTTAGACGAGTTGGACTCCAATACTTTACAGGAAGGAAATATCCTCGACTCCATCATCACAAAAGCTCATCATCAAAACCAATGGTTTACTTCAGATCAAACTCGTAGAGCCCTTCGTTCGTTATCCAGTATTCTCGAACGGTCGGAATTAGAGCGGTGGATTTTAAATTATTCAAATAAAATTGAGCTTCCTAAAAATAAAAAACGCGTTGGTGTAATTATGGCTGGAAACATTCCTGCTGTTGGATTTCATGATGCATTATGTGTGCTTGCTTCGGGAAATACACTGCTTGCCAAATGTGCGAATGATGATAAAATTCTTATTCCTTTTTTGTTAGAAGTTCTCATCACCATCGAACCTCGTTTTCGAGATGACATTCATCTCGTTGACCGATTAGAAAATTTAGATGCAGTGATTGCAACTGGAAGTAATAATTCATCACGTTACTTTGATTTTTATTTCGGAAAATATCCGCACGTAATTCGTAAAAATAGAAATTCAATTGCTGTATTGGATGGAACAGAATCCGAAAAACAATTGGAAGCTTTAGCTGATGATATCTTTGCTTACTTCGGATTAGGATGTAGAAATGTTTCTAAGTTGTACGTTCCTGAAGGTTATGATTTCGCAAAATTTTTTCCTGCCATGCAAGTATATGGTTCGTTAATGATGCATTCCAAATACATGAACAATTACGATTATCATCACGCATTATTTTTATTGAATGATGAAAAATTTCTCACCAATAATTATCTCATCGTTAGAGAGAATGAAGCGTTATCAACTCCCGTTTCTGTATTGCATTATGAATTCTATAAATCGCTTCCTGAATTAAACGAAAAGTTAAATGAAATGGAGGATCAAATTCAATGTAGGGTTGGAGTAGGAGGATTGCCATTTGGAACGAGTCAGCAACCAGGCATTGCGGATTATGCTGACGGAGTAGATACAATGGCGTTTTTACTTCAACAATAAATTATTGCTTTTCGTAAGCACCTAAATCAGGCAGTAAATCAACGATACGAGGAGATGCATCGAGATCTAAAGGGATTGCAACTACAAAAGTCGCATCTCCAACATTTATTGCAGCAGAACCAAGTTCAAGATG
>JAYVOC010000075.1:0-3028 GCA_043758125.1 Bacteroidota bacterium
ACATTGTATGCTATTAAAAAATCACGTGCGCCAATTACTGTTGCTCCGCTTTTTTCAGAAAAAACTGTAGGACCAAAATCAGGTTTCCACATTGAATCATTAATTTTTTTAAAAAATCCTTCATACTCACCTGCACGAATAACAGATAAATTACTTCGCTCTTTATTTGGTTGTGCCTCCTCGTATAAATAAACAGGAATCGATAATTCTTTACCAACACGTTCTGCAAGTTTTTTACTCCATGCAGCAGTTTCTTCGATAGAAATATTTGCAACAGGAATAAACGGACAAACATCAGTAGCGCCCATGCGTGGATGTTCTCCTTTGTGTTTTGACATATCAATTAATGCAGCAGCTTTTTGTATTCCTAAAAACGCGGCGTTCACAACAGCTTGTGGTTCTCCAACAATTGTAACAACAGTGCGATTGGTTGCTTTTCCGGGATCCACATTTAATAATTGAACACCATCAACTGATTCAATCGCATCAGTAATTTGTTTGATAATACTAAGATCATTGCCTTCACTGAAGTTAGGCACACATTCAATTAATTGTTTCATACGTGTTGGTTATGCCAAGAATTTCTTGCTTTAATATAATCTGTGATAAGATACGCTAGAAGCTTTCCAGTTTTTAAATCTGTTTTAATATGTGATAATACTGGTGCCGCTTCCGCGAGATGAAAATAGGCAAGATTCGCTTTACTTGCAACTTCATATACAAATTGACGAGCTTGTATTGTACTTATTCCACTCGATGTTTTTGCACTAGAAGGAATATTTTGAATCGTATCAATATCTAATTCCAATGCAGTAAAGTTATTGGAAGTAAAATTAATTGCTTGATGAATGGCGTCTTTAAATGAATACATCTCTTTAATGAAAATATCATCGAAAAAAAGTGCTTTAAATTTTGGTTCATTTTGAATTAACTCATGAACAGGACCTGTATTAAATATTTCGTGCAATCCAATCATTGCATAGTGATCAAGAAATCCTTCCTTATACGCATAACTAAATGCATTTCCTGAATGTCGTCCTTCCAGCGGACGAAGATCACTATGTGCATCACAATTAATGCAATTTATTTTTTTCGAATCAATCTTTTTAAGAGCAAATAAACCATCTGCTGTAGCTTTCAAATTTGGATACGCGTTATTATGTCCGCCGCCGATTATGATTGGTTCTTTACCTGCTTTTATAATTTGAAGAACAACATTATAAACTACATCATCAATTTCGGTAACACAAGATCGCGCTTTATTAACAATTGAAATATCTGTAAAATCTGCATCTTTAAATTCCAGCATTACATCTGAAAAATCAATGTGTCCGAGGATGAGTAGTTCATCACCAACAAGCAAATGATTACTTTGAACATTCAACAAAGTATTGAGCGAAGGTTGCCATGCAGAATAAGCTCCACCTCTACCAAAATTCGCACGAACCCCAATATCTTCTGGCAATCCTAATAAAACATACTTTGATTTTGAATTAGATAATTCATTACTAAAATTAGAACCCGAATTAACTTGTAACGTTTTAACTTTTTCTCCTAAACGTGTCTCTCCTACTCTTTTCTTTGTAAGTGATGCAATATAATTTTCATCATAAATTTTTATCTTCATCTCACTCATTGTAATTTTCCATTAATAATAACTTTATCAATAGGATCAGATGTAAATGAGTAAGGAATAAATGCTAATGAAGGAATTGGTTTTGTTATAAATAAATTCGCTTTTTTATTTGGCAATAAACTACCAAGTTCGTTCATCACACCCATTGCATAAGCGCTATTTAAAGTTGCGGCATTGATTGCTTCTTCAGGAGTCATTCCTAAATTTAAACACGCTAATGAAAGAATGAACGACATTTTTCCTGAAGGAGATGACCCGGGATTGTAATCACTTGATAGTGCTACGGGCAATCCTGCATCAATCATTTTACGAGCAGGTGGATAATGCAATTTCAAAAAGAAAGCAGTGCTTGGAAGTAATGTTGGCATTGTATTCGAATTTTGCAAACATTTTATTTCTTCTTCTCCAGTAAACTCAAGATGATCAACAGAAAGGGCATTGTGTTTCACACCCACTTGAATTCCGCCTGAATAATCCAATTCATTTGCATGAATTTTTGGTTGAATACCTAATTTATTTCCAGCATCTAAAATGCGATCTGTTTCATCGACAGTAAAAAAACCACGATCACAAAAAACATCATTGTAATCTGCTAAATTTTTATCAGCTATTTCTGGCAACAACCGATTTACTAAAAGATCGATATAAGCATTTCTGTTTTCTTTGAATTCAGTTGGCATTGCGTGAGCACCTAAAAAAGTTGCTTTGATTGTTAACGGTGATGTTTTCTTTAACCGTTTTATTACCTGCAACATTTTTAATTCTGCATCATACGATAATCCATATCCACTTTTTATTTCGATCGCTCCCGTTCCAGTACGCATTACATCATCTAATCGTATTAAAGCTTGATCGAATAATTCATCTTCAGAAGTTTCTTGTAATTTTTTCGCTGAATTTAAAATTCCACCACCGCGTTTAGCAATTTCCTCATACGTTAATCCGTGAATACGATCAACGAATTCGCGCTCTCGAGAACCTGCATAAACGATATGAGTATGAGCGTCGCACCACGATGGCAATACATAGCAACCAGTAGCGTCAATTACATCGGTAACCATGCCGTGATAAACTTCATCCATGTGGCCATAAGAATGAATATGATCGCCTTCAATTAAGATCCAACCATTTTCTAAAACTGGCAAACTATTCATCGACTGACCTTTTACAACTCCACTTCTACCATACTGAACAATTCCTTTCGCGTTAATTATTAAAATGCAATTCATGTTAGCGTTTTTTAATTTTTATTTTTTTCATCATCATCGAATAACCAGAAATAAAATACAAAATTCCGATTCCGATATACACCATTGGCAAGAACTTTTTAAACTCTTCAAACTTTTCAAAAGCGATAAAGAAAATGATAATTGCTTCCATCCAATAAATTAA
>JAYVOC010000076.1:0-3841 GCA_043758125.1 Bacteroidota bacterium
GGGTCAATGGTAATCTGATATTGCTTTTGCAATCCGCCATACGATGCAACTTCGCTGACGCCTTGTGTATTCTGCAAAGCAAATTTTATATACCAGTCCTGCAATGCACGAAGTTCGGCAAGGTCAAACCCGGGCGCATCGAGCGTGTACCAGAACACATGCCCGACACCTGTGCCGTCAGGTCCTAAACTGGGAGTGATTCCTGCAGGTAAACTTTTCTGCGCGTAATTTAATTTTTCAAGCACTCGTGTTCGCGCCCAGTAAATATCTACATCATCATCAAACACAATAAAAATAAAACTCATTCCAAACATAGATGCACCGCGAACGGAAGTTACTTTTGGAATGCCCTGCAAATTGGAAACTAACGGATAGGTAACCTGATTTTCCATAATCTGCGGATTGCGTCCCATCCATTCGGTGAAAACGATTACCTGGTTTACAGAGAGGTCAGGAATTGCATCAACAGGTGTGTTGAGTAACTTAACAGTTCCATAAATGGAAATGATAATTGCAACAACAACAACTATGAAACGATGATGGATGCACCAGGAAATTGTTTTTTCAATCATGTTTAAAATAATTTTTAGTGTTGATGAGTTTCATTATCACTTTCCTAATGACCGTGATGGTTAGTGTGCAGTCTGCATTATTAATTTGCTGATTGAAGAAACTCTGTAATTTTTTTTATTTCATAATCTGTTAGCCCCGCGCGAACACGCATGTGCATTCCGATAGTTTCCCATTGTTCACTACTGAATGAATTTGGCGGTGGAGTGCTGTGACAGCGAATACAATTTTCTCCCCATAATTGTGCGCCACCCCGTACAAAAGATTTTGTTGATGCGCAACTTTGAATCAAAACTGTTGCAATTATTACGATGAAGATTGCAGATAGTATGATTGAATTTTTTTTCATTGTATTTTATTTTTAGAATTCGTAATTAAAATCCCATTGCAATCTGAAACCAGAACTGCGGATTATTTTTATCTGACAGGTAAGCCGCTTTAACAACGGTGCGCCAGTTTGCCCAATAGTTCAAACCGAAAATGAGTTGAGTTACATCTTTATTTTCTTTTGCCCCTTCAGGAAGATTCAAAGCGGAGTAACGAACAACGGCTTCAAAATTTTTCAACACTTTATTCTGCATCATCGTTGGTCTGTAGGTAAACTGCGCATAATAAACATCACGCTTGTTATCGTAAGTGTAGAGCGTTGCTCCCGTTGAATCATTGTGGTCTATGTAATTTTCTTTGTCAACATTTACAAAATTCCATTGTACCTTTGCATCAACGGTACCTTTCAAAAAATCGAGTTGCTTCACATAATTAAAATCAAAAGCATACAGCATCGCTTTCACATTTTCATATTCTGTTCCTACATCACCAACTTTTGCAGATTGCAACGATGCGCCCAATTCAAAAGAAGAATTTGAAAACGGAAGCAGTCCCAATCTTCCTCCAACCGCCTTATTCTTATTGTTATCAGTAAAATTTTCATACATCAGGTTTCCTTCTTCACCTGGTTCTTTTTTACCGAGATTTAATATTGGACCGTTTGAAACATAGATGTTATAATTTATTTTGGATGAGCCAAGCGGAATTCCACCAGAGAGAGCCGCACCGATTTCAGAACCAGGGCCAATTCCATCATGCCCGAAACCAAGAGGTGCAAGTGGTAATTTATTTATCCATGACGGATGATAAAAGTTTTGGAATGTTCCGAACGGAGAAAGAAATTTTCCGAAACGAAATGTCAAATACTTGTTCAACACACAATTAATATTTGTATATTCCAAATTCAGTTTCAGCGCACCGTCTTCGTATTCCATTTCCAATTCACTTTCAAAAAAGAAATGATCATTTGGTCGCCATAAAAAAATCGGACTGAATCCCAAATCGCCAAACGAGTTGGAAGTTTTATCGCTGATAAAAGATGCGTTGCCGTATCCGGTTAGAAGAAAACCTGTGTGAGAAGATTTTTTTATTTCGGTATCTGATGAAATGCCGGCAAGCGGTTGCTGATTATATTCCTGCGCATGAGTTGCGAAGAATGCAAGCGTTGTGATTGTTACAAAAATTATTCTTTTCATTTTATTTTTATTTAGAAGGAGCTTTTAAAGTTCTGATATAATTGACCAATTGCCACACCTGAGTTTCCGAAAGCTTTTTTTGAAATGCCGGCATTGGTGGTTTGCCTGTTTGAATTTTCCAGAAATAAGAACCATCAGTTTGCAATTGAGATTTTGCAGATGATAAATCACCGACAGGTTTTTCCAATGCCACTACCGCTAGTCCGTCACCTTTGCCGTATTTGCCGTGACATGACAAACATTCTTTCACATACAAATTTTTTCCTGCGAGAATGTTTGTAGCAACTGCGGGAATAGTATTTACTTTTTGATTTGCAACAGGCGGTGCAGTCCACGATCCCTGCTGACTGAATGCAGCGTATGCAACAAATGCAATCAGGAAAAATGCAAACGAAAGGATGCGTTGATTGAAGATTTTATTTTTTTTATTTTTCATTTGAAGAATTATTTAATTTATTATTTTGTTCAACTCTTTTTAATTTTAAGAACAAGGCGGATTACCTTGAAATACATTAGCCATATTCCACCAAACAGAATGATAAATGTGAGTATGAGCCAGAGAGGTGCTTTGGGTGCAAACATTGCGCGTGGTAGTGCTTCCGAAGTATGATAAGGAATTACAGATTTGAAAACGATTTGAACAGAAATATCGTTCAGCGTTTTATCATCCTCAATTTTGGCAATTAAATAAATATTTGCATGAGAATCACTGCCCGGTAATTTATTGCTGAAAACAAGCGAACCGCTTCCTGTACTGTCAATAATCACATCACCCAATTTCATCATGCCGAACATTCTCTTTACTGATAAACTCACGACTACATCTTTAGTCGAAATATTTTTCTCTGCCGACAAAACAATATTGATTACATGAGTGGTGTCAGTTTGCTGATGCGAAAGATTTATAACAGCATTGCTTTTTTCTTCTTGTGCCGAAACACTCAACGCAATTTGCATCAGCAGGATAAACATGTATGGAATAATTTTATTTTTCATCCCGTTTAGTTTGCAATTGGTAACGCTGAATTTATTTCCACTCCAACAACATTTTCTCCTTTGCTTTCTATTGCTTCTGCTGTTTCCCAAATAGTTATTATCGGGAACAACTTGCTGAACAAAGTATATACAAGCATGAACCCTGCAACAGATGCAAGTGCGATTGACCATTCAATCAATGTAGGGAAGTAACTACCGTATCCGGGAGGGGGATTTTGAATTGGAACATAAGGATGAAGTAAAGTCGGTACAACTATGATGTATCTTTTCACCATTGCCCCAATAACAATCATGGACGATGCAAGTACAATCAGCGGTATTGAATTACGAATCCGTTTAAACGCAAGCATAACAATCGGAATAAATAATCCGAACACCTGAACCGACCAATATAATATTGCATGACTGCCGAAGAATAATTCATTCAGAAATTCGCTCTCTGCTTTTTCCATTTTGAAAGCAGGTACTCCGTATTCATTCAGATTGAAGTACAGATAAATTAGTGCAAGCACAAACAATAATAAAGAGAGATTGCGGAAATGAGCAATGGTGATGTACTTTTCTAATTTATATGCTTTGCGGAAAATTGCCATTGCAATTAATACAGCAGCAGCACCACTCATTATAGCCCCTGCAACAAAGTATGGTCCGAGAACATTTGATGACCATCCCGGACGCAATGTCATTGCAAACAACCATGCAACAACAGTGTGAACAGAAATTGCAACAGGAAGAATAATTGCAGTCATGAT
>JAYVOC010000077.1:0-3382 GCA_043758125.1 Bacteroidota bacterium
ATGGAAGCACTCCTTAATTTCCAAACCATGGTATGCGATTTAACTGGGATGGAATTGGCGAACGCTTCTCTTTTAGATGAAGGCACCGCTGCCGCTGAAGGGATGACGATGTTGTTTCATTCGCGTAGCAAAGAATCTCAAAAAAATAATGCAGTTAAATTTTTTGTTGCTAATAATTGCTATCCACAAACTATCGATATTCTTCGTACACGATCAGCACCGTTAGGAATAGAATTAGTTATTGGCGACTCTTTATCTTTTGCAGCAGATAAATCTTTCTTCGGAATTATTTTGCAATATCCAAGTATGGATGGTGAGATTACCGATTATAAAAAGTTAACAGCTAATTGTCATGCACATGATATTCGTATTGTTGTTGCAACTGATATTATGTCGCTGGTTTTATTGACACCTCCAGGCGAATGGGGTGCTGATGTTGTTGTTGGAAATTCACAACGATTTGGTGTTTCGTTAGGATATGGTGGTCCACATGCAGCTTTTTTTGCTACACGTGAATTATACAAGCGTGACATACCAGGAAGAATTATTGGTGTGAGTGTTGATGCCGCTGGTAAAACTGCTTTGAGGATGGCATTGCAAACACGCGAGCAACATATTAAACGTGATAAGGCTACTTCAAATATTTGTACTGCTCAAGTTTTACTTGCTGTGATGGCATCGATGTATGTAGTATATCATGGTCCGGAAGGTGTGAAAGCAATTGCGGAAACTATTCACTTGCGTGCTACAACTCTTGCAGAAGGATTGCGAAAGTTGGATTATAAAATTGTGTATGATAATTTCTTTGATACCATTAAAGTTTTCGCTGGAAGTAAACAAGATGCGATTCATGCTGCTGCAGATAAAGCTGCGATAAATTTTCGCTACACAAAAGATGGTCATATTGTAATTGCATTAGATGAAACTACCTTGCATGATGATGTTACAGAAATCATTCAAATTTTTGCTCAAGCTGGTGGATTGACTTACAAAAGAAATGGAATTGATTTAGCAATAAAACCTGTTATCAATGATCAATTAAGCCTTGCTCGTAAAACAGCATTTTTTACACATCCTGTTTTTAACGAACATCGTAGTGAAACAGAAATGTTACGTTATATAAAAAAATTAGAGAACCGTGATTTGTCATTGAATCATTCGATGATTGCTTTAGGTTCGTGTACCATGAAATTAAATGCAACCTCCGAAATGATGCCGTTAAGTTGGCCATTATGGAGCAGTATCCATCCTTTTGCTCCCGTAGAACAAACAAAAGGCTATCAACAAATTATTCGTGAGTTGGAAGAATATTTATGTTTGGTAACTGGATTTGATGCGGTTTCTCTTCAACCGAATTCTGGTGCGCAAGGTGAATATGCAGGCTTAATGGCAATACATGGTTATCTACATGCAAAGGGACAATCACATCGTAATGTTGTATTGATTCCTCAATCAGCACACGGAACAAATCCGGCAAGCGCTGTTATGGCAGGATGGAATGTTGTTGTTGTAAAATGTGATGACAATGGAAACGTTGATATCAATGATCTTCGTGAAAAGGCTGAAAAAAATAAAGATGTTCTTGCCGCAGTAATGGTTACCTACCCAAGTACACATGGAGTGTTTGAAGAAGGTATTCGTGAGCTCACAAAAATAATTCATGAAAACGGCGGCCAAGTTTATATGGATGGTGCTAACATGAATGCACAGGTTGGATTAACTAGTCCAGGAATGATTGGCGCTGATGTTTGTCACCTTAACTTACACAAAACTTTTGCTATTCCGCATGGCGGTGGTGGACCAGGAATGGGACCCATTGGTGTTGCTGCTCACTTAGCACCTTTTCTTTCGAACCATGCAATTATTAGTTTAGGAAAAGAGCGTAAGGGAACAGCAGTAAGTGCTGCTCCTTGGGGTAGTGCAAGTATTTTATTAATCAGCTACGGTTATATTCGAATGCTCGGAAAAGAAGGTGTGAAGTCATCAACGATGTATGCAATTTTAAATGCGAATTATATGATGGCTCGTTTAGAAGGACATTATCCAATTTTATACAAAGGAAAAAACGGACATGTTGCGCATGAAATGATTTTAGATTGCAGAGCATTTAAACAAACAGCAGGAATTGAAGTTACAGATATTGCAAAACGATTAATGGATTATGGATACCATGCACCTACAGTAGCATTTCCTGTTGCTGGAACATTAATGGTGGAGCCTACAGAAAGTGAGTCGTTGCATGAACTAGATCGCTTTGTGGATGCGATGATTGCAATACGTGAAGAGATTCGCGCTATTGAAGAAGGCAAAGCAGATCGTTTGGATAATGTATTGGTGAATGCACCGCATACAGCAGCAGAAGTTACTGCTGATGAATGGCATCATCCTTATAGCAGAAAAAATGCTGCGTATCCTGCGGCATGGATTGCTGAAAATAAATTCTGGCCATTTGTTAAGCGTGTTGATAATGCTTTTGGTGATCGTAATTTAATTTGTACGTGCCCTGATATGAGCGCTTATGAAGAAGAAGTTAATCATGTATAATTTTTTTGCAACGCAAATTATTTGTTTGAAAAAATTACCGATTTGATAATTTGAATACTGATTTATTTATCACATAAATTAGTATTCAAATTTAATTTTACCTGTAAAAATTTACTTTGAATTATTTAGCACATTTATATCTTAGCGGAAATAATCCTAACATCATGATTGGTAATTTTATTGCTGATCATGTTAAAGGAAATGTGATAAATACTTTTGATGAAGAGATTCGTTCGGGGATAATTTTACATCGAGCTATAGATCACTTCACCGATCATCATCCAATTGTAGCGCAAAGTAAATTACGATTAAGAAATGAGTTTCGGAAATATGCTCCTGTTATTGTAGATGTTTTTTATGATCATTTTTTAGCTCGTGATTGGGAAAAATATCATCATCTTCCTTTAGTGGATTATACTAAAAACATTTATCAGTTATTAGATGATCATGCATCAATATTGCCTGACCGAACGAAGTATATGTTGAACTATATGAAAGTGCAAAATTGGCTTTTAGGATATGCACAACTTGAAGGAATGGAAAAGGCATTGAATGGATTATCACGTCGTACTACATTCGAATCTAAAATGGAATTTGCGCATATTGCTTTAAGAGAAAACTATAATGACTTCGACAGAGAGTTCACTGAATTTTTTCAGGAGTTGAGAATGTTTGTGAGTACGATTATGATGAAATAAAAAAAGCCCTGTAGTTCGAAGACTACAGGGCTTTTTTTGAAATTACTTTTCAATTAATTTTTTACAAACTTAACATTGTAACTTCCTTTATCACCTGTAACATTGATAAAATAAAATCCTGCTGACTTATTACTTAAATC